>CAYRVO010000284.1:0-2565 GCA_964427565.1 uncultured Halanaerobiales bacterium
CCTAAATTCCAGCCCAAATTAACTGATTTTGCATCAAAACCGGCAAAATTCAATAGAGCAACAGTCTGTCCTGCAGTCTGGCCTGAATAACAGTAAACATAAAGAGTTTCGTCAGCAGGAAGCTTATCTAAATTAGCAGGGATAGCATCTGGACCCCATGGTAAATTGACTGCACCCTTGATATGTGCGTTATTATAAACATCAGGCTGCCTAATATCTAGAACAAAAAGATCTTCGCCAGCTTTTACCTTATCAACAAAATCAACCTGAGAAATCTTATGATTATTTGAAGGCAAGTTAGCAAAATAAGAATTAACTGCTTCTTCTACTTCATCGGAAGCAGCAAATACAGCACCAGAACCAATTAATCCAACCAACAATATTACAGCAAGCAATAGTGAACATAATTTTTTGTTAAACATTTTTTTCCTCCTTGATTTTTTTAATTATTATATTTATGTTTTTTATGAACCATCTTGGAAATTTTTCTCAACTTTTGTACCTTCCGGCATTTGTACCGGTAAAGAAGAATCTGATGACCATTCAATCCAGGCACCATCATATATCTTCAACTTTCTATAACCGGCATTATAAAGAGCTACATATGTCTGAGCAGCCCTTATAGATGTTTTGCAATACATAATAACCGTCTTGTCGGGTGTAATACCCTTATCTTTATACAAGGTGTGAATCTGTCTTACAGGTCTATATGTGCTATCATAAAAATTGTTATCAACATAATTAAAATGAATTGAGCCAGGAATTGTTCCTTCACTATTTTCTTTTTGAGTCCTGACATCTAATAATACAACATTATCTTGTGGAGTGTTAACTTCTGATTTGACTTCTTCTTTTGTAGCAATCATATCTTCATTTTTTTCTTCTATACTGTATTTTGCTTTTGAGACATCAGGTACTGTAGTAGTTTTATCAGCTCCTGCATCCAGCATGGCTTCCAGTCCACCACTTACTACTTGAACATTTTTATGACCATAAACTTTCATAGTCCACCAGAATCTTGCAGCATCCATATTATTATTATGATCATAAACAATTACTCTGGAATCATTAGATATTCCTTTTTCACCCAAAGTTTCTGCTATATCCTCTGCTGAAGCCAGCATATTGGGAAATGGACCAAATTTTGTAATATCATTCCTGTCAATATTTACTGCACCTTTCACATGTCCATCCTCATAATTGCCTGATTTCTGGGCATCTACAAGTATTACATTATCTTTAGATACAGTATTTAATGCCTCCTTGGCAGTAATGATTTCCTGACCTTTTTCCCCAGGTGCTTTTGCATTGCCAATACAACCTGTAACTGATATAATTAATATCATTATAATTAAAGAAAGTCTTAATATATTTTTTTTCACTCTCACACCTCCAATCCATTTGTGAATTTTATATTGTTAAAAGAAGCACAATCTTTAATAACATTATAAAACATAAATCACCTCTGTAGGTATAGCTTTTTTTTATATAGCATTGGATTATTTAATAATGGAATGGACAAAAAATATAACCATTATGCTTCTTATGTCGTAGCCTTTATGGCTAAAAAATTTGCCGATATTATACCTCTAAAATGGTTGGTTTCATAAAGCCTGTTAAATTACTTGAATCAGCTTCAACTTTATTGGGAGCAGATAAATTTTTGTTACTTCTGTGGCAAGCATTAAATCTATACCGGCATCTTTAATATCATCACTATCTCTATGAGCTAAATCCTGCCATTTTTCCACTTCTCTTCCAAGATAAAATGGAATACCACAAATACTGTAATTAGGAAAATTATTGTTGGCAATAACTAAAGGCCTTATACTTTTATCAAGTTCACGTATGCGTAGAGCTGCGCTGATTCCAACATCACTTCCACCAATAATCACTACTTTTTTCATATTTTTTATCTCCTCTCTCAAATAGATTAGATCATTATATGCTTTTATTAAAAACAATTATTTTACCAGGATTAATCAATACTTAGTTAATGCTTAACCTATTAAAGATACCAAATGCAGTTTTTAAAATGATTTTCTTATTATCTAATTTTTCTTGGTTTGTTTTTTTAGAAATATATATTTCCACCTCTTTATACTCAGTTTTTTCATAATCAGCAAGAAATTCAGAAGGTGGTTTGCCTAATTCTACTTGAGGAGTCATATCAACTGACTGCTGGCCACCACAACATCCTCTAATAGAATTCGTGTAAATATAAACATTACCTAAATTATCAACAATATGGTCATATGCATTATCGACAATTTCTATATTCATAATTAACTTTCTTCTGGAAACCAATGACGAGTTTTATTGGCAATTCTAACTAAAGCTAACATTACTGGAACCTCAACTAAAACTCCAACTACTGTAGCAAGTGCTGCTCCAGACCCAAGTCCGAAAATAGATATAGCAGTTGCTACTGCCAATTCAAAAAAGTTACTGGCTCCAATCATTCCTGCAGGGGCTGCTACTGAATGTTCAATTTCCCATAATTTAGCCCAACCATAGGCAATAGTGAATATGAAAAAGGTTTGAATGGTAAGTGGGATTGCTATC
>CAYRVO010000285.1:0-2564 GCA_964427565.1 uncultured Halanaerobiales bacterium
GAATTAATTTCAATAAAATATTTTCAACATCTTCTCCTACATATCCTGCTTCTGTCAATGATGTGGCATCTGTAATTGCAAATGGTACATCTAAAATCCTGGCTAATGTCTGAGCTAGGAGTGTTTTACCACATCCCGTTGGCCCTACCATTAGTATATTACTCTTCTGTAGTTCTACATCATCTATTTTCATATCAGAATTTACTCTTTTATAATGATTATAAACCGCAACCGATAATGATTTTTTTGCTCTTTCCTGACCAACAACATATTCATCAAGAATATTTTTTATTTCCTTTGGTTTCGGTATACTCTGGAGAGTAAATTCTATATCATCATTTAATTCCTCTTCAATAATTTCATTACATAATTCAATACATTCATCACATATATAAACACCTGGCCCGGCTACTAATTTGCGAACCTGGTCCTGGGATTTACCACAAAAGGAACATTTTAATTGCCCCTCTTCATCCCCAAATTTAAACATAAAATCACCTCTCTTTCAATTCATTCCTTTCTATTACTTCATCAATAATACCATATTCCAAAGCTTCTTGTGCAGTCATAAAGTAATCCTGTTCAACATCCTTTTCTATTTTCTCAATTGACTGTCCTGTATGTTCACTTAGTATTTCATTTAAGGTTCCTCTAATCCTCATTAATTCTTTAATATGAACTTCAGCTTCAGTTGCTTTACCCTGAATACCACCAGCTGGCTGATGGATCATTACTCTTGAATAAGGTAATGCATATCGTTTTCCTTCATTACCAGCAGCTAATAACAATGCACCTGCACTGGCAGCCTGACCCATACAGATGGTAACAACATCAGGTTTTATATACTGAATTGTATCATACATCGCTAAAGCAGCAGTTACTGAACCCCCGGGGCTGTTTATATATAAATATATATCCTTATCGGGATCATCAGCTTCCAGAAATAATAGCTGTGCTATAACGACATTTGCTAAATTATCTGTTACCTGATTGCCGAGAAAAACAATCCTATCTTTTAATAATCTGGAATAAATATCATAGGAACGTTCCCCACGATTTGTTTGTTCAACAACCATAGGAATTAAACTCATATTTATAACCTCCTCTTGATTTTATTATTCCCGAAGTTTTCTCTTTTAAAACCTTTTAATTATTTTCCAAAAGAAAATCCAGGGTCTTTTCCACCCTTAAACCTTCTTTTATTTTTGCTAACTGTCCCTGCATCTGCATTATTACTTTTACCTGTTCTAAATCCTGATCACTTTCGGCAGCAATTTCTTCCACTTTATTGTCTAATTCTTCGTCACTAACCTCAATTCCTTCTTCACGAGCAATTGCTTCCAAAACAAGATTGTTTTTTGCCATACGGGCAGCATTTTCCCTGTTTTTTTCTCGCCATTCTTCTTCATTAAGACCCATATATTCCAAATACTTATCTACCTCTAAACCTTGCTGACTAATACTATAGGACATATTCTGAAACATCTGATCTAGTTCGTTTTCAACTAAAGTATCCGGAACATCCACTTCCGCATTATCAACAGCTTCTTCTACAACTGCATTTTTAAATTCATTCTCCACTTTATTTTCTTTTTCTTCGTCTATTTTTTGAGTTATATCTTCTTTTAATTCAGCAAATGTTTCAAAATCTCCTGCTTCCCGGGCAAAATCATCATCTAATTCAGGAAGTTTCTTTTCTTTAATCTCTTTTACTTTGACTGTAAATACAGCTTCTTCTCCTGCCAAATCTTCAGCATTATAATCTTCCGGGAAAGGTACACTTATATCTGATTCTTCTCCTACTTTTTTACCTATTAATTTTTCTTCAAAACCAGGTATAAATGTTCCTGAACCAATTTCAAGACTAAATTCTTCTGCTGATCCTCCGGGGAAAGTTTCACCATTTATTTTGCCTTCATAATCTATAATTACATAATCTCCATCTTCAACCTCTGATTTTTCAGAAGTTATTAATTGGCTGTGTTGTTCTCTTAATTGATCGATTCTTGTTTCAATATCTTCTTCAGTAACTTCACTTTCTTCTTTTTCTATTCCCAGTTCCTGATATTCTCCCAATTCTACTTCCGGTTTCACTTCAATTTCTGCTGTAAAAGTTGCTGGTTCATCTTCGGCTATATAAAAATCTTCAATATCCGGTTGGTCAATAGGTTCTATCTCAGCAGCTTTAACTGCTTCCCTGTAAGCCTTTGGTATTAAAAAATCGAGTGCATCTTTATGTAAAATTTCTTTACCATATCTTGCTTCAAGTACTTTGCGGGGAACTTTGCCTTTTCTAAAACCAGGAATATCTACATCTTTAACAACCTTTTTATATGCTTTGTCCAATGCGTCATTTACTCTTTCGGGCTCAACTTCCACCTGTAATTCAACTTTATTTCCTTCCAGATCTTGTTTATTTACTTCCATAAAATAATATTCTCCTTTCAAATACAATACATTCATAAGTTTATACGGGGCAATTTTTTACCTACATAATTTATATATTAATGATAATAATCCCCGAACTGGCCCGAAGCCAATATCGGGGTTACTTATTTTTTAAA
>CAYRVO010000286.1:0-2561 GCA_964427565.1 uncultured Halanaerobiales bacterium
ATATATTTGCTTCCCAGTTTACTCCTGCTATACCTTTATAATTATCTGTAACAGCACCTATAATTCCCGCTACATGTGTTCCATGGCTACCGCCTTCAAGAAGAGATGTCTCATCAGTAGGGTCATTATCAGTAATATTATAATTGGAAACAGGATAATTTTTCTTGCCACTAACAAAATCTGCACCCGGTAGTAAATTTGCTTTTAGATCTGGATGAGTGGTTATTACACCTGTATCCAGAACAGCTACTTTAACAGATTTACTACCCTTTTCTAAATCCCAGGCAGGTTCAAGATTTAAATTAACTAAATTCCACTGATGATTATTATAATAGGGGTCCTGGGGAATATCAGCTGGATAATAAATATAATTGGGCTCAATCCATTCAACCTGCTTAAGTTGCTTCTGTTTATTTATTACATTTTTAATGTCTTTATCTTCCGGTATTTTGTAACGAATAATTTTACCTTTACTACTTTCAAGTACATTCATAGTAGAAAGTCCAATTTCTTTTTCATATTCCTCTACAGCCTGACTGGTTATTAGTGGTTTGTATTTTACAATAATTTCAGCCTCCTGACATTGAGGAAGTTCTTCCCCACCAACATTTAATGAAGATACCATTTCAGTATTTATAACTTTCTGGGATTTTATCTTCATATCTGTAGTTTTATTACTTATTGTCACTTTACCACTTACACTAACATATTTTTTCTCAGCTGAGGGAATCATCAGCCTCTGACCAATATAAATAATATCAGACTGTAAATGATTTAATTTCTTAATTTTGAGAATAGTAGTATTATACTTTTTGGCAAGTTTGTAAAGGCTATCACCGGGTTGTACAAGATAAGTACTATCTGTAACTGGAATTTCAAGTATCTGATCAATATAAATAATATCTGTCACTAAATTGTTTAATTCCTTTAATTCTTTAATAGTGACATTATACTTCCGGGCAATAAGATACAGGCTATCCCCCGCTTTAACTTGATAAGTAATATTTACCGCTTTCTGGTCTTGATTGCTGGCATATTCTTGATCTTGATCACCGGCATATAAAGTAAAAGAAAATAATATTAATAATATAAGTGCTCCTATAATAATTTGTTTAAACAATATATACTTCCCTCCCTATAGATTAATTTCAATTTATTATATAATAATTAAGTCATTGCTAACAATAGTAAATATTAACATCAAATTTAAATTTGTTATATATTCCAAAAGTAATATATAAATAATAAAATCCCGAAATATTTCCGGGATCTAAAAAATAACTATTTGCTTATAACATGGTCAAATGACTATTTAATTTAAAAGTAAGTAAATCAGCTGTTTAATTCAACAATATCTTTATCTTTAAGCTGATAATCCTGTGATACAGCCTGACCATCAAACCTAGCTGAGCCCCATACTCTGGCCTCTTTTAAATTTGCAACAATATCTCGATGGACCTCTCTTGCAAAATCAATAACTGTAGACCCCTTCTTTAAAACAAATGGCCTCTCCTTATCAGCTTTTTTACCGGGGCTTTTAGCATAAACCCTTATAATACCTAGTTTCTGAAAAATTAGGGTTCTTAATTTTTTAATATTATTATTATTTTCTACTGAAATCGGTAAAATTTCTGGACAATCAGTGATTAATTCCTTTATTATTGTTAACCTTTGATTACTATTATCAAGATCACTTTTGCTACCAATAACCTGGCAGTCCTCTTCTGTAAAAGCTATTCCCGCATCTGACACTTTATCTCTAAGTAACCTCTTTTCCTGTAAAAAATTAAGTAATAACTGTAATTGATCAACACAATCTTCACTACCAAGATCGGTAAATAATAATAACATATTACCATTTCTAATAGTGTTCAAAAAAGGACCAGGTATTCCTTCCTCAGTTAGGGGTGGAGTATCTATAAGCTGAATTTTTATATCTTCATAGGGCATCATACCAGGCTGTGGAAGCGGAGTAGTAAAAGGATAGGAGCCAATTTTCACTCTGGCATTGGTTAAATTTTTTACAAGTGTTGATTTACCACAATTAGGAAAACCTATTAAAACAACCTGACCGGCCCCCTGGCTCTCAATAATATAGGGGTCATCCTGTCGGTTTCCTCCTTTGTCTTTCTTCCCTTCTTTTTTAAAGTTAGAAATTCTTTTTTTTATATCAGCCTGAATCTTGTCAGTACCCTTATGTTTAGGTATAACTGCCAACATTTCTTCCAGAGCAGCTATCTTCTCTTCTATAGATTTTGCATTTCTAAAAGCCTCTTCAGCTTCATAATACTGGGGATTAAGATTTGCCGGCAATGATATCACCTCTTGTTTATATTGTATCATAATACCAAAATATAGAGCAAATTTAACAAACATAGCTTATATAACATATTATATAAAAATCATATTGGGAAGAGTTGATTATGAAAAGGAAAAAACAAAACGATATTAAAATAAAGAGGCAGCAAATGCTGCCTCTTTATTATCTTAATATTTAATTATTAAGACCATCAAAACTCTGCATTACTTTTTGTGGAGCTTTAACTGCATTCTGCAAATTA
>CAYRVO010000287.1:0-2561 GCA_964427565.1 uncultured Halanaerobiales bacterium
TAATTAAAGGTATAAATAAGAAGAAGTTTAAAAATAGATTTGGAATATGTTTAAGTAATATTTATGGGGAAGAAATTGAGAAATTGTTAGAGGACGGTTTACTGATTGATGATGAAGAAAATTTATTTTTAAGTGATAGAGGTTTATTGCTTGGTAATCAGGTGTTTATGGAGTTTTTGTAGGACTAAAATTTTGCTGAAAAGATTTGACAAAGAATTATTAATATGTTATTTTATTATTAGTTATTAGCACTCTGTATTAGTGAGTGCTAAAAAGGGGTGAAAATGATGGTTGATAGTATGAATAGCAGGAAGAAAAAAATATTGAAGGCCATCATTCAGGAGCATATCCTAAAGGCCGAACCTATTGGTTCTCGGACACTAGCAAAAAAGTATGATCTGGGAGTTAGTTCTGCAACTATAAGGAATGAGATGGCTGATCTGGAGGATATGAAATATTTAGAACAGCCTCATACTTCTGCAGGGCGTGTTCCTTCTGATAAGGGCTATCGTTATTATGTAGATGTACTTCTGGAACATAAAAACTTTAAACCCAGAGTACTTGAAGACTATTTTACAGATTTATATAGTGAAAGAAAGGGAATCCAGGACATCATTTCAGGTATGGTAGATATGTTGTCAAGTCTAACGAAGTACACTGTAATGATCAGTGAGCCCAAATTACAAAAGAGTAAAATTAAAAAAGTTGAGCTTTTAAATATTGCTGGTGATAAATTATTAATGGTCCTGATAACAGATAAAGGATTAGTACATAATAAGATTGTAAAAATTAAACAGGAATTATCATCAAAACAGCTCCGATATTTAAATAATTTCTTTATCGATAAGTTAGAAGGAAAAAAGCTTACTATATTAAATAATAAGTATTTAAAAGAAATAGAAATGGAACTTATGAGACGCATAAACGTATCAAGAGAAATATTTAGTATGATTAATAATGAGCTGGAAGACTTAACTGACCCCGGTGATTTAAAGATATATTTGGGGGGAACATCCTATATTCTTGAACAACCAGAATTCAATGATCTGGAAACACTGAAAAAAGTGATGAATATTCTTGATCAGAAGAATATATTAAGACAATTAATTGAGAGTTCGACCGGTCAGGGTTTGGAAGTGCGAATAGGACAGGAAAATAAATTAGAAGATATGGAAAATTGTAGTGTGGTATTTTCCACTTATTCTATAGCTGACCGTGCATATGGGAAAATTGGAGTTATTGGTCCCACCAGAATGCAATATACTCGAGTTATATCAACACTTGATTGTGTATCAGATATATTAACTAAAATAATATCGGAAGTAAGTGGGTGATAGTTATGAATGAGGAAGTGAATTCTCAAAAGCAAGAAGATAAGAAGGAAGAATTAAAAAAACAGAAACAAAAAGAAGAAGCTAGTAAGGATAATGAGAAGGAAAAGGAGAGAGAAGAAGAACAAGAATGTATAGAAAAAAAAGATACTGTTGAACTGGAAGAAGAAGTAGTCAAAGATATTATGGAGGAAAAAGTAGATTCTCTGGAGAAAAAATTAGAGGAAATAGAGAATGAAAAAGATTCAGTTTATAAAAAAGCCCAGAGATTAAAGGCTGATTTTGTAAATTTCCGTAAAAGGACAGCCAAAGAAAAGATGGCTATAGGTATAAGAGCAAAAATTGAAATTATATCTGAAATATTGCCTGTACTTGATAACTTTGAACGTGCATTAAATGTAGAATCAGGGGATCAAGAATTTAAAAAAGGTGTAGAGATGATTTATAAGCAGTTTGTCAACACATTAAAGCAGGAAGGCCTGAAAAGGATTAATGCAGAAGGTGAAGAATTTGATCACAAATACCATGAAGCAGTATGCCAGGTTGAGGATGCAGATGTAGCATCAGGTATAATTGTTGATGAGATAGAAAAAGGTTATAAATTTGAAGACAGAGTTATAAGACCTGCAAAGGTTAGAGTTGCTAAATAAAAATTGTTTTATAAGGAGGAATTAACAATGGGAAAAATACTTGGAATTGATTTAGGTACTACAAATTCATGTATGGCAGTAATGGAAGGTGGAGAACCCGCTGTAATACCAAATAAAGAAGGAAACCGAACAACACCTTCGGTTGTTGCATATTCTAAAAAGGGAGAAAGAATTGTCGGTGAACATGCAAAAAGACAGTCTATTACAAATCCCGACCAGACTGTTACATCCATTAAAAGGCATATGGGGTCAAATTATACAGTTGATCTTAATGATAAAGAAAATACACCCCAGCAGATTTCAGCAATGATTTTGCAGAAATTAAAGAGGGATGCTGAAGAATATCTGGGTGAAGAGGTAAAAGAGGCTGTTATTACAGTACCGGCCTATTTTGAAGATAGTCAGAGACAGGCAACCAAAGATGCCGGTAAAATTGCCGGTCTGGAAGTAAAACGGATTATTAATGAACCTACTGCAGCTTCACTGGCCTATGGGCTGGAAGATGATGCTGAAGAAACCATCCTGGTATTTGATCTGGGTGGAGGTACATTTGATGTATCTATTCTTGAATTAGGTGATG
>CAYRVO010000288.1:0-2534 GCA_964427565.1 uncultured Halanaerobiales bacterium
TAATATAAAAGGTGGTGTTAGACTTAAAAGTTATTGGGATCATAGAGTTGCAATGTCCTTAGCAATAGCTGGCTTAATGGCTGATAAGAGTATAATAATAGATGATAGTGAATGTATAGCTACTTCATTTCCTGAGTTTGTAGATTTATTAAAGAAGTTAAGCTATTAAAAGTAAAATATAATATATAATTTATTGTAATTTTAAAATGAATTGATATAATAAATTCTGAAAGGAGTATTTAAGCTTTATGACTGATGATAAATTTATAAAGGCTGCTCAATTAATAAATAATTCTCAATATATTATTGCCTTTACAGGGGCTGGAATTTCAGTAGAAAGTGGTATACCACCTTTTAGAGGTGAAAATGGACTGTGGAACCAATATGACCCCCAATTATTAGATATAAATTATTTTTATGATAATCCAGCTGATTCATGGGAAATTAATAAAAATATTTTTTACAAAGTATTTAAAAAAGCAGAACCAAATAGAGCACACAGTTTACTTTCCGAAATGGAAGCAGAAGATATGTTAAAAACGATAATAACTCAAAATATTGATAATATGCATCAGGAGGCAGGTAGTAAAAATGTACTGGAATTCCATGGTAATGCACGTAAGGTTGTCTGTACCAAATGTGATAAAAAGTATGATTTTACAGAAGAGTTATTAGCAGAGATACCTCCTTATTGTAAAGAGTGTAATGGTTTATTAAAACCTGATTATGTATTTTTTGGAGAAGCAATTCCTGAGCCGGCTAGAACTCAATCATTTGCAGAAGCAGAAAAAGCAGATTTAGTTATTGTTATAGGAACAACAGGAGAGGTTCAACCGGCAGCTATGATACCTGTTATGGCTCATAATAATGGATCCAATATTATAGAGGTCAATACAAAAAAATCAAATTATACTGATAGTATAACAGATATTTTCCTGCAGGGTAAAGCAACAGAAATAATGGAAGAGATCAAAAATAATATATGAGTGATAAGAGGTGTTATAATGTCTGGTAAAGTAGTTGCTATTGATGGACCTGGTGGATCGGGGAAAAGTACTGTAGCTAAATTACTGGCCCAAAAATTAGACTATGATTATTTAGATACAGGTGCTATGTATAGGGCTGTTACATGGCTGGCGATAAAAAAAAATATAGATGTTGATAATGAAGAAGCACTAACTAATCTGGCTGCGAATGTAAATATAACTTTTAATAAGGAAAAAGTATACATAGATAAAAAAAATGTTACTGATTTAATAAGGAAACAGTTAATTGATAAAAATGTTTCTTATGTTGCCCGTATAAAAGGGGTAAGAGAAGCAATGATTTTTTTACAGAGGAAAATAGCCAGGAAGGGTAATATAATTGTAGATGGTAGAGATATAGGTTCAAGGGTTTTACCTGAAGCGGATATAAAAGTTTTTTTAACGGCATCATTAAAGGAAAGAGCACTAAGACGTTATAATGATCTTAAGAATACAGTTAATATAACCCTGGAAAATGTTAAAAAGGATTTACAAAAAAGAGATAAGATAGATAAAAACAGGGAATTTTCTCCCCTGGTAAAAGTTAATGATGCTATTTATATTGATACTACAGAATTAAATGTAGATGAAGTTGTAGAAAAAATATTTAATTTAATTACAGGGGAATGATCCTATGGGAAAAATAATATATTTTCTTGCTTATTATATAATGAACTTATATTTTAAATTAATTAGAAGATGGGAGGTAAAAGGAAGATCAAATCTTCCTGAAGATGGGTCTTTGATAGTAATGGCCAATCACATTAGTGGGTTTGACCCCCCAATTGTGGGTTGTGTTCTCAATAGACAGGTATTTTTCATGGCTAAAGAAGAGTTGTTTAAAAATTCCTTCTGGGGTTGGTTTTTCAGAAAAATAGGTGTATTTCCAGTTAGACGAGGTAAACCTGATTTAAGTGCCATAAAAAGGGCTTTGAGAATATTAAAATCCGGGAATGTGTTGGGTCTGTTTCCGGAAGGTACACGCCATGAACCTGGAAATATGGGTAAGGTTAAATTGGGGGCAGTTATGCTGGCTTTAAAATCAGAGAGTTCAATATTACCTATTGGTATAAAAAATGTCAAAAATAATAAAAGATTAAAAGTTTCTATCGGAAAGCCTTTTACACTTGATAAATATTATAATAAAAAGCTTTCACGGGAAGAAAGAGAAAAAGTAGGTGAATATATTAAAGAAAAAATTAAGTTAGAATTAAAAAAAATAGATTAATAGGGGAGGATTTAGGAAACAAATAGAGAAATGATAAAAAGGGCATGAATTAATAAAAACATAAATTGGGTATAATATTGTTGTATTGTTGGTTTGGAAGGAGGTGAAGGTTCTGGAAATTGTTACTGCGGAAGAAGCTGGTTTTTGCTTTGGGGTGAAACGGGCTGTAAATATGGCAGTAAAAGCAGCAAAGGAAAATGAAAATGTTTTTACTTTAGGCCCAATAATCCATAATCCGCAGGTTGTAGCCAAATTGAAGGAGCTGGGTATTGTTTCTGTTG
>CAYRVO010000289.1:0-2510 GCA_964427565.1 uncultured Halanaerobiales bacterium
TTTATATTGCTGCTGGACATGAGGGTGATGGAATCGGATTATCTCCGATCACAGCCAGGTTAATAATGCAGATGGTTTTAAATAAGGAGCCAGAAATTGATGCTGAAAGATTATCTTTTGCAAGATTTAATTAAAATCAAAAATAAAATATATAATATTTAAAATACTGACTTGAAAATTTTACGAGGAGGAAAAAATATGTATGAATTACATGGAATAATACCAGCTATGGTTACACCTTTTAAAGAAGATAAAAGTTTAGATGAAGTAGGATTACAGGAATTAGTGAAATTTTTATGTGATGAAGGATGTCATGGGATATTGATTGGTGGTACAACTGGTGAATATACTTTTATGGATACTGAGGAGAGAAAAAAATTATTTGAATTAGCTGTTGAAGCAGCTGAAGATACAGAAACTACTATTCTGGCAAATACTGGTTGTCATGGTACAAAACATACAATAGAATTAACACAACATGCTCAAAAAGTTGGAGCAGATGCAGCATTAATTTTACCAACATATTATTTAAAAACAAATTTTGCAGGTATAAAAATGCATTATGAGCAGATAGCTGAAAATGTAGATCTTCCCCTGGCTATTTATCATTATCCAGATGCAACAGGTGTTTTATTAAGTCCTGAACAGATAGTAGAATTAAGTAAGATTGATAATGTGGTAGGAACTAAAAATACGGCTTCAATGCAGCATACAAGTGAATTATTATATCAAACAAAAGATATTGATGATTTTAATGTATTAACCGGATTTGAACATTTAATTTTATCAACTTTAGCCTGTGGAGGCAAAGGAGCTGTTGGTATAGTACACAATATTGCTCCAAGAAAATTAGTTGAAATTTATGAACTTATGAAAGAAGGTAAAATAGAAGAAGCCAGAAAGATTAATGATAATCTAATCAGACTTTATGACTTGATGGAAGAAGAACCCTGTCCGGCACCTGTAAAAGAAGCACTTTCACAGATGGGACTTTCGGTTGGAGATCCACGTAATCCAGTAATGCCGGCTTCTGAAGATATGAAAGAAAAATTGAATGAGGAATTAAAAAGATTAGAACTAATATAAGTGCTAGAAAAATTTTTGAAGAAGGGAGGATTTGTAATGGTCAAAAACTTATATGGATATGCGGGAAAACAGTTAAGGATTTCACTTTCTGAAGAGAAAGTAACAGAAGAAGAATTAGATGAAGTGATACTACGTAAATATCTGGGAGGAGCCGGCTATGCAGCAAGATTATTATATGATGAGCTGGATGCCGGGATAGATCCCCTGGGTGATAAGAATAAACTGGTATTTGCCACCAGCCCCCTGACAAGACGCAGAGTACCCGGTGGTGGTAGTCTGGAAGTATGCTTTAAATCACCACTTACAGGTGTATGGGGGGAAGCCCGGGTAGGAGATGAATTTGGTTTTGCCCTTAAAAATGCCGGTTATGATTTTTTGATAATTGAAGGTAAAGCCAGGAGACCGGTTTATTTAGTGATAGAAGATGAAGAAATAACTATAAAATCAGCAGAAAATATAATTGGCAAAATGGTTTCCGATAAAGTTCAGGTTATTGAAGAAGAACTGAATGAGAAAGATCATTCAATAATGGCTATTGGTCCCGGTGGTGAGAATGAGGTACTTTATTCTGCTATCATGATCAATGACAGGGCAGTAGGCCGTTCAGGAGCAGGAGCAGTTATGGGTTCCAAAAATCTATTGGCCTTAGCTGTCAAAGGTACAAAAGAAGTAGAAATAGCAGATGAAGAAGAATATATGCAAGAAATTAAAAAAGCTCATAAGATAGTTAGCGAACATCCCGACACCCCAGAATTTAGAGAACACGGAACAACCGGTGACCTGGGTGGTTGTGATGCAGCCGGAGATTTTCCTACCAAAAACTGGCAGTCAAATTCCTGGGGTAAAGGTGAAAAATTATATGAACAGTTTTATGAAAACAATCTTATCACCAATTCACCCTGTTATAAAGGTTGTCCTGTAGGCTGTGGACGTAAAGCAAAAGTAGATAAAGGGGAATATAAGACCCCAGCCCATGAAGGTAATGAATATGAATCTATAGCAGCCTTTACAGCATTTATACTTAATGAAAATGTAGATGCCGCCGTACACAGTGACTATTTATGTAATGAATACGGTATAGATACCATATCTACCGGAGCAGCAATAGCATTTGCTATAGAATGCTCCGAAAACAATATAATTAAAGAAAATGAGATTGATGGTGTAGAATTAACCTGGGGTAATCCCAAAATATTACCCGTATTAATTAAAAAAATAGCTAAAAGAGAAGGAATTGGTGATCTCCTGGCAAAAGGGGTAAAAAAAGCAGCAGAAGAATTAGGTCAGGGTGCCATGGAATTTGCAGTGCAGGTAAAAGGTCTGGAAGCTCCGGCCCATGATCCTCGTTCAGGTAAAGCTCTGGCTGTGTCTTATGGTACAGGAAACAGGGGCTCCTGTCATATACATCCCGTTGAAGCAATGTG
>CAYRVO010000290.1:0-2495 GCA_964427565.1 uncultured Halanaerobiales bacterium
GAATGTTCGGGGGCAGCTCCTGCTGTTGATGTCTGCTTGCAAAGCCTCAAAAAGCAGGGTCTTTTTTCACAGGTGGGTCTATATGGTGGCAAAATCCCAGTTAATCTGGATGAATTTTTATACAAAGAGATTAGAATTACCAATAGTTTTGCCTCTGAGCCTTCTTCCTGGGACAGGTCCTTAAGACTTATTCGTAATAATGAAGTTGACTTAAAACCATTAATAAGCAAACAGTTACCACTGGAAGAATGGGAAAAGGCATTTAATTTGTTTACCGATAAGGAAAACTTCAAAATATTATTAAAACCTTAAGTGTATTGTGCCCAAAATATAAAGGGGGTTGAGTAAATTGACTGCAGGTTATTTTAATAAGATAGTAGAGGTAAATTTAAGTACAGAAGAAATTAAAAATATTGATTTGGAAGAAGAAATTTTAAAAAAATATATAGGAGGTAGTGGTTTGGGAGCAAAATTCCTATATGATAATACTGATGCTAATACTGAACCACTTTCTGCGGAAAATGTATTAATATTTACAGCTGGTCCTCTGACCGGTACAAAAGTATTTTCTTCTGATAGGTATAGTGTAGTAACTAAATCACCTTTAACAGGTATATTTGCTGAATCTGATTGTGGTGGAAGATGGGGAGAAAGTTTTAAAAAATGTGGTTATGATGGGATTATAATAAAGGGAAAAGCGGAGCAACCTGTCTATATAACAATTGAAAATGATGATATAGAGATTAAAACAGCCGGTCATCTGTGGGGTCAAGATGCTTTTGCTACAGAGGAGATTATCAAAGATGAATTTAGAGAAGATGCAAATGTCATAGGTATAGGCCAGGGTGGAGAAAATTTAGTTAAGTTTGCCTGTATCATGAATGAAGGAAAACACGGACGTGCTGCCGGCAGGGCTGGCTGTGGAGCAGTTATGGGTTCTAAAAATTTAAAAGCTATTGCCGTTAAGGGTACAAAAGATGTAGAAATAGATAATCCCGAACAATTAAATAAAATGATTAAAGAGATGGCTCCCGATATGGTAGAAAGTACTAAAGTTCTTAAGGAATACGGAACTTCCAATGGTGTAGAATACTGTGAGGAAGTAGGAGATTTACCCATAAAGAACTGGTATCAGGGTAATTTTGAAGGTGCCAAAAAGATAAGTGGCCAGTATATGGATAAAACAATATTGACCGGTAATTACAAATGTGGACGATGTATTATCGGCTGTGGTCGTAAGGTAGAGGTTGATAATGATGACTACCAGGTTGCTGAGGGGGCCGGTCCTGAATATGAAACTATTGGACTCCTTGGTTCAAACCTGCTTGTAGATGATATAAAAGCTATAAGTAAAGCCAATGAATTATGTAATAGATATGGTGTTGATACTATTTCCACAGGTTCTGCCATTGGTTTTGCCATGGAAGCCTATGAAAAGGGAATAATTACTGAAGAAGATACAGGAGGCATATCTCTTGAGTGGGGAGATGGAAAAGCGGTTTTGGAAATGATAGAGAAGATAGTTAATAGAGAAGATATAGGAGATATTCTGGCTGAAGGGGTGGCAAATGCTTCTGAAGAGATTGGAGAAAATAGCAAAGAATTTGCTAATCATGTAAAGGGACTGGATTTACCCGCCCATGACCCGCGGGCCAAGGTTAGCTTAGCGCTCGGATATGCAACATCAAATAGGGGTGCCTGTCATGTCCAGGCCTTTACCCATGATTTTGAAGATGGAGCCTCAATAGCTGATTTGGGTTATCCAGAAACTCTTGATAGATTTACAGATGATGGTAAAGCAGAATTTGTCTTTGATATGCAGAACTGGATGTCACTTTTTGATTCAGTACACCTCTGTAAATTTGTTTTATTTGGGGGGATGACGGTAGAACCCATGGTACAGGCCCTCAATTTAGTAACCGGTTGGGATATAGATAAAGAAGAATTTTTACAGACTGGAGAAAGGATATTTAATCTCAAGAGACTTTATAATAACAGAGAGGGTATTAGCCGTAAAGATGATACTTTACCACCCCGAATATTAAATCATCCACGTGGCGGTGGAGCCGGAGATAATCTGCCCTATTTGAATAAAATGTTAAATGAATATTATGATATTCGCGGCTGGAATGAATTTGGTATTCCAACTGAAGAAAAAATAAATGCTTTAAATCTTAATAATTATCTTGTAAGTTAATAATAAAAATTTTATATAATTAAATATTTATGTATTATGGAAGATTTTAATAGAATAAATTTGAAGCTCTATTAGTTCAATGATTTCAGATGATTTGCGTTAAAAACTGTGTAAATACACAGTTTAAATAAAAAACAGGGAGGAAAATAATTTATGAAAAAAATGAGATTTGTTGGTTTAGTACTGGCTTTGATTATGCTTTTTTCTGGCTTTGTTGTTGCGGCCGATAAGATTAAGGTGGGGCTTTCGTTACCGACTCAGGAAGTTGAAAGATGGGTAAGAGACAAGGATAATGTCG
>CAYRVO010000291.1:0-2493 GCA_964427565.1 uncultured Halanaerobiales bacterium
TTTTTGCGTGCCCTGGGACCAGAAGAATGGAATACTGCTTATGTACAGCCTTCCCGTCGTCCTGATGATGGTCGTTATGGGGATAATCCTTTTAGGTTACAACGTTATTATCAATATCAGGTAATTATGAAGCCTTCTCCCGATAATATACAGGAAATATATTTACAGAGTTTAGAGGCCATGGGTTTAGATCCAGAAAAACATGACATACGTTTTGTAGAAGATAACTGGGAAGCCCCCACTTTAGGTGCCTGGGGATTAGGCTGGGAAGTTTGGCTTGATGGTATGGAGATTACCCAATTTACATATTTTCAACAGGCTGGAGGACTGGACTGTAAACCAGTTACAGTTGAAATTACTTATGGCCTGGAAAGGATAGCAATGTATATTCAGGATGTAGATAATGTATTTGATATTCAATGGGTTGGTGATATCAAATATGGTGATGTTAACCATCAGATAGAAGTAGAGCATTCTTATTATAATTTTGATGAATCGGATACCAGTATGCTATTTACACAGTTTGATCAATATGAAGAAGAGGCAGAAGCAATAATAAAAAAAGGACTTGTTTTTCCATCCTATGATTATACTCTTAAATGTTCCCATACATTTAACCTGCTGGATGCCAGAGGAGCAATTAGTGTAACTGAGAGAACCGGATATATTAAACGGGTAAGAAATTTGGCCAGAAAATGTGCACAAAAATATGTTGATAAGCGAAGAGAAATGGGGTTCCCTCTTATGAAAGGAAGTGATAATATTGAGTCATAAAGCCTTATTAGAAATAGGAACAGAAGAAATACCGGCCAAACATGTTAATGCAATTCATGAAAATTTATTATCTGTAACTGAAAGAATATTGAATAACTATAGAATCAAATATAATAATATTAATATAATGGGTGCTCCACGTAGACTAACTGTTATGATAGAAGGAATATCAGCATATCAGGAAGACTTAGTGGAAGAAATAAAAGGTCCTCCCTGTAATATTTCTTTTGATGATCAGGGAAATCCTACTAAAGCAGCAACGGGTTTTGCTTCCGGTCAGAATGTTGATATTGAAGATCTGGAAGTTAAAGAAACAGATCGTGGAGATTATTTATTTGCAATTTTAGAAAAAGAAGGACAACCTGTAGTAGATCTACTATCTGATGTATATAAGGAGATAGTTACTTCACTTAAATTTCCGATATCCATGCGCTGGGGGGATTATGACTTTGAATTTATTCGTCCCATTCATTGGTTATTGGCTCTTTATGATAATCAAAAGATAAGTTTTGAGATAACAGAGGTAGAATCAAAAAAAGTAAGCAGGGGTCATAGATTTTTGGCCAATAAAGAGATTACTATAGATAATGTGTCATCATATGTTAAGAGTTTGCGAGATAATTATGTTCTTGTTGATCCTGAAGAAAGAAGAGATACTATAATAAGTGGACTCAAAAGTATAGAAAATGAGGTTAAGGGTAATGTAATTATTGATGAAGATTTACTGGAAGAAGTTATTCATCTTGTGGAATATCCTACTGTATTTTCCGGTAGTTTTGATAGTAAATATCTAAAAATGCCGGAACCTGTTCTTGTTACACCCATAAAAGAACATCAGCGTTATTTTATTGTTCGGGATGAAAAAGGAGAATTAAAACCAAATTTTGTGGCTGTAAGAGATGGTTCAGAAAAACATATAGACATAGTCTGTAATGGTAATGAAAAAGTAGTAAAAGCACGTCTGGATGATGCTGAATTTTATTATGAAAAAGATATGAAATTGAAAATGGATGAAAGGGTTGATAGTCTAAAGAACCATGTATTTGTAGAAGATCTTGGTTCAATGTATGATAAAGTAGAACGAATAGAAAAATCAGTTCTTTATCTGGGCCAAAAACTCAACTTTACTGAATTGGAACTAAAAAAAGCTCAACGGGCAGCAAGACTAGCTAAAGCAGATCTTGTCAGTCAGATGGTAAGAGAATTTTCAGAACTACAGGGAATTATTGGTTGTGAATATGCTGCTTTAGAAGAGGAGGCACCAGAGGTATGTAAAGCAATAGCAGAACATTATTTACCTCGCTATGCAGGTGATAGATTACCGGAAAGCAAAATAGGGAAGCTGGTTGCTGTTGCTGATAAAATTGATACACTTGTAGGTTCTTTTGCTATAGGTATGATACCCAGTGGTTCCGAAGACCCCTATGGTTTAAGGCGTTCTGCAATAGGTATTGTAAGAATATTTAAGGAAGCAGAAATAAATATTTCACTGGTAGAATTAATTAAAAATTCCTTTAACAATTTTACTGATCTTAAAAGGGAAAAAAAGGAAGTAATATCTGATTTAATAGTTTTTATTCGTGAAAGAGTGGAGTATATATTAAAAGAAAAAGGTACCGGACATGATATTATAGAAGCAGTTGTTAAGTCAGGAGATAATATTCCAGAAATATTTGCTCTGGCTGCTACTTATAGAAAGATTAAAGAAAAAAAAGAATT
>CAYRVO010000292.1:0-2485 GCA_964427565.1 uncultured Halanaerobiales bacterium
ATTTAGTATGATTTCTAATTGTAGTTTTGTAATTATATTTGTCATAAATATTCAAAAAATTACAAATTAATTATATGTTATATGTTAGTTTATTGCAAATTAACATTTTTTAATAAATTGAATATAATATTGTAACTCTAGTAATTAAGATATATAAATTGAAATCTAATTGTAATTAATATAAATTTGAAGGGGGGGAATGAAATGGGTGACTATGGTTATGGTAATAACAGTGAAGCTTTTGTTCTTTTCTTAATATTGATATTATTATTGTTAGGTGTAATGAATGGCAGTTACTAAAATAATATCGAAATATAGTGTAAAAGACGGCAGTTAATATTAAACTGCCGTCTTTCTAATTATAATTTAGATAACAATCACAATATATTTTTTTATACGAAACCCCAAAAATAATAATATAAATTGATAAAGCTCTGTATTTGCGCTATAATACTGTATAAGTTATGATATATTAACTTGAAAGGATGTGAAAAACAGGATGGATTATTTTTTGAATAATAAACAAAAAATAATCTGTGATCTTGCCCGTAGAATAGCTGAAGAAAAAATAGCTCCGGTAGCAAAACAATATGATGAAAACGGAGAATTTCCATGGGAAATTATGGATATACTTGCACAAACCGATATGTTTCGGGTCTTTATACCAGAAGAATACGGTGGTTTGGGCCATGGAATATTTGAAATGGCATTGATTACAGAAGAATTAAGTAAAGCATGTGGCGGTATTGCTTTAGGTTATGCCGGTACTGGTTTGGGAATTATGCCTCTAATATTATTTGGTAGTAAGGAGCAGAAAGCGAAATACTTACCACAGGTAGCAGAAGGAGCAGTTGCTGCTTTTGCCCTGACAGAATCAAATGCCGGTAGTGATGCCAGCAATATTCAAACAACTGCAGAAAAAGATGGTGACTATTATGTGTTAAATGGAACTAAACAGTGGATAACAAATGGTGGAGAAGCAGATATATATACAGTTATTGCCATGACCGATAAAAGTAAAGGAACGAGGGGTGCTTCAGCTTTTATAGTTGAAAAAGGAGCTGAAGGTTTTAGCTTTGGTGTAAAAGAAGATAAAATGGGGATTAGAGGTTCTACCACAAGGGAACTAATTTTTGATAACTGTCGGGTACACAAAAGTCAGGTTATCAGGAGAACCGGAATGGGGTATATTATCGCTCTCAAAACTCTTGACCGTACACGTCCCGGTGTAGCTGCTCAGGCTGTGGGCATTGCCCAGGGAGCCATTGATGCCTGTCTGGAATATACAAAAGAAAGAGAACAATTTGGACAATCTATTTCTAATTTTCAGGCTATCAGACACAAACTGGCTGATATGACAATGAAGACAGAAGCAGCTCGTTCATTGCTCTATAATACTGCTAAAATGATAGATAATGGTTCCAAAAATATAAGCCGGGAATCTGCTATGTGTAAATGTTATGCTTCTGATGTAGCTATGGAAGTAACCACAGAAGCTGTGCAAATCTTTGGTGGTTATGGTTATATGAAAGATTATCCGGTAGAAAAAATGATGAGAGATGCTAAAATAACACAGATATATGAAGGTACCAATCAAATTCAACGCAATGTAATTGCATCAACTCTCTGGAAGAAGAATAGATAGGGGGATAAAATATGAATATTGTTGTTTGTATCAAACAGGTTCCCGATACAACTGATGTCAAAATAGATAAAGAAACCAACACTCTTATCCGTAAAGGTGTGGAAAGTATAATTAATCCTTATGATATGCATGCTATCGAAGAAGGATTGAGATTAAAAGAGCAATTTGAAGGGAAAGTAACTGTTATAAGCATGGGACCTCCTCAGGTTAAAGATGCATTAAAAGAGGCCATTTCATTGGGAGTAGATGAAGTAATTTTATTAAGTGATAAAACATTTGCGGGAGCAGATACACTGGCAACTTCATATACACTGGCCCGCGCAATAGCTAAATTAGATGATATTGATTTAATTTTATGTGGTAAACAGGCTATAGATGGAGATACTGCTCAGGTTGGTCCGGGGATTGCTGAACATCTGCTTTTACCTCATGCTACCTATGTGGAAGATATTATTAAAATAGATCAGAAAAAAGTTATTGTAAAAAAGAAAATTGAAAATGGATATGAAAAGCTTGAGATGAAGTTACCTGCATTATTAACAGTTATAAAAGATATTAATGAAGTTCGCTTGCCTTCAATCCGTGGTATTCTGCGGGCTAGGGAGATTGAAGTACCTGCCTGGAATGCAGATGATCTCCAGATAGATGAATGTGATTGTGGGCTTGATGGTTCACCAACTCAGGTGGTTTCTGTACAAACTCCCCAGATAAATCCTGAAGGTGAAATATATGAAGGTGATGCCGGGGAACAGGCAGAAAAATTAGTTAGAGAATTAAGTGGACAACAGATTTTTTAAATGGAGGTTTAATAAACCATGGATAATATTTGGGTTAGTGATA
>CAYRVO010000293.1:0-2484 GCA_964427565.1 uncultured Halanaerobiales bacterium
AAGATTAAAGGAAAGATATAAAGGGAAAAAGGAAATTATACCTTGCATAAATAAAGGCATAAAAACAGGTCTATTTAAAGCTGTTAAGGCACTGGTTTAACTCATCAAAAGAGAAGTCATAAATTTCTACCTACAAAAACTTGACACAACCTATTCCACACAACCCCTTGACAGCAAATATTTATAATGCTATAATGTTTTATGTCGCTGAAAAAAATAAACTTTTATATGGTGGGTGTAGCTCAGTTGGTTAGAGCGCAGGATTGTGGCTCCTGAGGCCGTGGGTTCGAACCCCATCACCCACCCCATTATAATTATTCAGGCCATTAGCTCAATTGGCAGAGCATCTGACTCTTAATCAGGGGGTTCGGGGTTCGAGTCCCCGATGGCCTACCAGTGATATGACAGGCCTTATGGCCTTTTTTTATTTTGGGGTAATCTTAGTTCTACTTTACTTCTACTTTACTCAACTTTTAATCTTTATTCTTCAATATATAATTAACTTGCTTTTTTCTTTTCACTTACCATTTCATAGGCTTCCTGTATTTCTTTGAATTTTTCCTCAGCAAAATTCCTGAATTCTTCTGGAAGACCTTTTCCTGTTATATTATCCGGATGAAATTCTTTAACTTTCTTTCTATATTCTTTTTTTATTTTACTCATACTGGCATCTGGAGAAACTCCAAGTATTTTATAATATTTATCTAAATTATCTTCTTTTATGTATCTTGCTTTTATACTTTCATATTGACTATCGTTAATTTCAAAAATATGTTTTACTTTTATAATGCATTCTTCCTCTCTACTATGAAAATCACTATCTGCCACTGCTATTCTCATTAATAAATCTAACATACTGATTAAAAGGGATTGTTGGTGCCGAAAATGATTATAAAATTGGTTGGCAAAATCTTCAAAACTATTATTATTAAATTTTGCCTTATCAAAAATTTCTATAGCCAGTTTTCTTGACTGTTCTTTTAGTTGTAATTCATTTCTGACAAAGTTATCAATCACTTTAATTTCCGACTTAGTTACTGTTCCATCCGCCTGAGCAAACTTAGCTAGCATTGAAAATGTAGTTGTAAAAAATATCATATTCGATTTTTCTTTTTTATTGAATTTCGAATCAACTTTACTTTTGTTGTTTTGATCAAACTTATTCCCCAGCACTCCCCCTATAACCGCTCCAATTGGACCACCGATAACATATCCAAGACCTCCACCAATTAACTTTCCCGTCCAACTCATATTACAATCCTCCCTGGTAAATAAAATATTGTATAAGAAATTAGTTTATTTTTACTTATATTAATATTTCCCTGAATTACTTTATAATCCTGCAAAAATATATAAATATTACTATTTTTCTCACGAGGATAAATAATTTATTTCAACCATATTATTCTTTCTCATCAATCTTCCGGTCGATATCTTTCATTTTCTCAGTGAACCCCACCACCTGAATCAAAGATTCTCCATCAAAAATACTAGCTTCACGTCGGATGGAGCTTCTAACTGCTTCATATAGATTAAAATTCAACCTATATTACTTATAAAATAATGTCATAACAACAGGTTTATTTAAAGCAGTTAAGACACTAATTTAACCTGTCAAAAGAGGTGTAAAATATTTTTGCCTACAAAAACTTGACACAACCGTATAAAAAATGAAATTTGCAATGTATAATTATATACAATATAATGTATATGTATATAGTGTAAGGAGGTAAAAATGATGGGTAATAAAAAAGATAGATTACAGTTTTATATTGATCCTGAAGCCAACCGCCAGTTAAATATTGTTTCAGAAAAATTGGGGGTTTCCAAAGCAGAGTTAGTAAGGGAAGGAGTTAATAAAGTTTTAAAGGAAAAGCTTCCTCTAGAAAATGACCCTGCCTATAAGTTGATCGGCTTAATAAAAGAAGAAATAAATGATAATAATATAGGGAAAAACCATGATCGTTATTTATACGGAGAAAAGAGGCCTGACAATGAATGAATTTTTAAAAAAAATTAAAAATGAGGATGTATTTGTTGATACCAGTGCCTGGTTTTCTTTATTATATGAAAAAGATAATCATCATGAAAAAATAGCTTCTAACTATAATTCCCTGCTCAAAAATCATAATACTTTAATTACCTCAAATTTAATAGTTGGAGAAACTTTTACCCTCATGAGGTACAAATTAGATAAAAAATCAACTAAACCGTTCGAAATAATTAGAACTGTGAAAACCTCTCAGAGAATAAAGAATGTTTTTATTAATAGAAATACAGAAGAAAAAGCAATTGAAATTTTAAAAAAATATAGTGATCATAAATTTAGTTATGTTGATGCAACTTCCTTTGCTCTCATGAATAATCTGGATATTAAATACACTTTAACTCTTGATAATCATTTTTCTACTGCTGGTTTTATAATACTTTAATAATAAATAAGAAGTTTACAGAAAATATATTAAAATAATATAAATTGTATAA
>CAYRVO010000294.1:0-2476 GCA_964427565.1 uncultured Halanaerobiales bacterium
CCTTGTTTTGTTAAAATTTAACTCTTTATATATTATATTAGTTATAGATAAAAAAAATTCCTGCATCTAAAGCAAAAAAATTAAACTAATCTGTAATTTGTATCCTTTTTATATCACTGGCTATACTATTTTCTGTATCTATGTTAATGATTGCTCCCTCTATTTTACATTGACCGGTAGCAACTGAAAATCTACCCGGTAACTTTGTTGTATATTTCTTTATTACTTCTTCTTTTTTCATTCCCAGGATTGAATTTACTGCTCCGGTTAATCCCAGGTCAGTGATATAACCTGTTCCTTGAGGAAGTATCTGTTCATCAGCTGTTTGTATATGTGTATGTGTACCTACAACAGCAGCTACCTTGCCATCTACATAATTAGCAAATGCAAGCTTTTCACCTGTAGCTTCAGCATGAAAATCAATAACTATTATATCACTTTTATTTTTAATTTCTTCTATATATTTTTTAAATATATATACTGGTGAATTATGATTACTCATATAAACCTGGCCAATTAAATTGATAATACCAATTTTTATATTCTGATAATCAATAATTGTCCAGCCTTTACCTGGTACTTCCGGCATATAGTTTAGGGGTCTTATTAAATTTTTCTGTTTTTCTATAAAATTAAAAATATCTTTGTTATTCCAGGTATGGTTGCCCATTGTTATACAATCAATACCATAATCAAAAAGTTCTTTTGCTACTTTCTTTGTTATTCCAAATCCTCCAGCTGAATTCTCACCATTGGCAATAACTAAATCTATTTTATTTTCTTTACGGATAGTGTGCAATAATTTCCTGACAGCTCTCCTACCTGCTCTACCAACAATATCTCCAATAAATAATATATTCACTTTTATCCAGCTCCTGTATTGTTATATAGAAAAAAGCCCCTCAATTATGAGGAGCTTATATTTACTTTGATCTTGCAATTATTTTGCATATTCAATAGATCTTGTTTCTCTTATAACAACAACTTTAATCTGACCAGGGTATTCAAGTTTCTTTTCAATATTATTCTTGATATCTCTTGACAGTTTACTGGCTTTAACATCATTAATTTCTTCTGATTCTACCATGACCCTGATTTCTCTTCCCGCCTGTATTGCATAAGCATTATTTACTCCCGTAAATTCATTACCTATATCTTCTAATTCTTCCAGGCGTTTTATATAAGCCTCCAAGGTTTCTTTTCTGGCACCCGGTCTTGCTGCTGAAATAGCATCAGCGGCTGAAACAAGTACAGCTTCAATAGATTTAAATTCAACATCTCCATGATGAGCTTCTATTGCATGACATACTTTTTTACTTTCATTATATTTACGTGCCAGATCAGCACCTATTTTTACATGTGGTCCTTCTACTTCATGATCAATAGCTTTTCCAATATCATGGAGTAAACCACCACGTTTTGCCAGATTTACGTCTGCTCCCAGTTCAGAAGCCATTATACCGGCAAGATAAGAAACTTCTAGTGAATGTTGTAATACATTTTGGCCGTAACTTGTTCTAAATTTTAGACGTCCCAGAAGTTTAATCAATTTTGAATCCAAACCATGAACTCCTGTATCAAATGTTGCCTGTTCTCCTACTTCTTTTATATGGTTATCCAGTTCATCTTCCGCTTTTTCAACCATTTCTTCAATCCTTGCGGGATGAATTCTACCATCAACTATTAATTTCTCCAATGCTATCCTGGCAATCTCTCTTCTTACAGGATCAAATCCAGAAATCACAACTGCTTCCGGTGTATCATCTATAATAAGATCAATTCCTGTTAAACTTTCCAGTGCTCTTATATTTCTACCTTCCCTACCAATAATTCTTCCTTTCATTTCATCATTAGGTAGAGAAACTACTGATACTGTTGTTTCTGCTACATGATCAGCAGCACATCTCTGAATTGCCAGTGATATTATTTCTCTAGCTTTTTTATTTGCATCTTCTTTTGCTTGTACTTCTTTTTCTTTAACCATTTTTGCATATTCATGATCCAGTTCCTCTTCAACTTTATTTAATAAATAATTCTTTGCCTCTTTCTGAGTGAAATCCGCTATCTTTTCAAGTTTTTCAACCTGTTTTTCTTTTATTTTTTTAACTTCTTTTTCTTCTTTTTCCAGTTTTACCTGTTTACTTTTTAATTTTTCTTCTTTACTCTCCAGATTTTCAGCTTTATTATCAAGGGATTCTTCCCTATGCATCAATCTGTTTTCAAGTCTCTGTAATTCGTTTCTTCTCTTTTGAGATTCCTTATTTGCTTTCTCTTTTATCTTATGAGCTTTTTCTTTTGCTTCAACAATAATTTCTCTTTTTTCGGATTCTGACTCTCTTTTTGCATCTTCACGAATTTTCTCCGCTTCTTCTTCAGCAGATTGAATACGGGCCTCAGCTATATGTTTACGGATAAAATATCCGATTAATAATCCGAGAGGCAAGCTTATTATTGCATATATCACACCTCCATTAAT
>CAYRVO010000295.1:0-2469 GCA_964427565.1 uncultured Halanaerobiales bacterium
CAATATGAAATTGGGCAATACTATCAAATTTCTTCCTAATATAACGTTCTTTTACTTTATAAGAATTGTTTTTTGATAGGTCTTCAAGTATATTTTTATGCTGCCTTGTCCAGAGTTTAATTTTTCTCATAATATTATCTTTCCTCTCTAATCTTTACTATATTAAAAACTAACTTAAATTTAATTAAAACCATGGACACAGCTATTCCCAAACACATATTACTATATTAAGCTAGATTTGTAAAGCTAAAAGTATTTTTTCAGAAAATTAGACACTAGGGGGGCTTATCAGCCCCCATCATCATTTATGTTAGGTAAAATTTTAACTTATTAACAACTTCCACCGGACCCTGTGTCTGAAATATAATTACCATCCTGTAAAATATCTCTTGCTTCTTCTACATCTTCTTCTGCTACCAGGATAACCGGTCCTGTACAGCCCATACCTGTTTCAGCATATATATCTTGTTGCCAGAGACTATTTTTAGCTTCTTCCATGTTCAAAATATCTATTCCAGGTATCTCTTCACTAACTGTTTTAGCTGGAGGTTCTTCAACCTCTTCAACTTTATCTTGTATCACATTCTTCTTTCCAAGTTCACTTAAAATATCATCTAAACCGGCTTTACGGGTTTCCTTTATTTCCTGAGCTATTTTTGCTTTAAGATTCCCTTTTACTGCATCAGCAGCAAACTTAATTGCATTAGCAATCACAGGAGCCCCTGAAGCACGGGAAACAATACATATCAACTTATCATAATTTTCTCCTACTCCCGGTCCATAGCCATAACCAGTGGCCTCATATCTTCCACCTGTGGTAAAGGCTGAAAACATCTTCATTAACATATTACCTGTAAGTGTATCTGTAACCATAATATCAGGTGTACCCAGTAATAAATCATTTCCCCTCATTACTGAGCCCCCATCTTTACGGGCAGATTCTGCAAAATTTATATTATAACCATTTTTATCTAGTTGAAGCAGTTTTTGTTCTACCAATCTGGCCCCTTCTATATTTAAAATTCCCAGTGATGGATTTTCCACACCAAGTGCTCTGGCAACAGCCTGTCCATATACCGCATTTTTTAGCATCGAAGCAACACGTTCAGAATCTGATGTACCGGTAGTTGTAGCTAAAATCATTTCTTTTCCAGCTCCAGGTGTAACAACTTTACCTACAGTAGAAACACCTATAGGAAAACTATAATGATGTGTTACTGCCCCATCAACTTCTCCTTTTTCAAGCAACTCATCCATACAGTCATGAGCATCTGAAAGTGTTTTACACTCTATTAATTCAAAATCTGTTTCTACATCGGAACCTAAAAGTACTACTTCTATATTTGCATATTTTTCTAATGCCAGTTCAGCTCCCCGGACTAACTCCTGTGAACCATGTTCACTACCGGGTAAAGTTAAAGCAATTTTAGGCTTATCTCCAAACTCTCCTGTTTCAATAGCATCTGCAACTTCGCTAAAAATTTTAGCTATCTTTTTTTGAGTATCATTAGCCATCTCTTAACACCTCACTTTACTCAGAAATCATATTTTCTGCTATATTACGCATTGCTTTTGCAATCATATTTTTAATTTCTTTGTCATTTATATTTTCTTCCCTTTTATCAGCTTCAACAGTCTCACCAGAATTCTTTTCTATAACAAAGGAAACACCATCAAAAAGGTTAGTCATCCTACCCAAAAAGAGGCTGCCTTTACCAATAATCATAGCTTTATCCAGGTCACCTTCACTCATCATCTTACGCGCATGACCTATAAAAGGTATTCCTGAAGGAATATGACCCTGAGTAGGGGCAAAACCCGGCATACCATGATTATCTACAAAA
The DNA here is from genome assembly GCA_964427565.1 of uncultured Halanaerobiales bacterium. GTDB lineage: Bacteria > Bacillota > Halanaerobiia > Halanaerobiales > JADQBU01 > CAYRVO01. Next base: position 1,845 of record CAYRVO010000295.1, read on the forward strand.
TTCATCAATTCTTTTCTTTCCAGCTGGCCCTTCTTAACTCCCAGGGCGGCAATCATTTTATAATTGGATTCCGGTACATTACCTGCTCCTGCCGGTTTTGTTATTTCCGGATTCTGCATCTCAACAGAATATTTATCTATATCTTTAATACTCATATCATTTTTATCCAGAGGATCTGTAACCAGTGAACTAATTACAGCCTGGGGAGAAGAACCTGTTCCAACTTTATGTCTTCCCACTATATCGGTTCTTATAACAGGATTTTGCCCATCATTTTTCGATACCAAAATAGCAAAACCGCCAACTCCATCCTCTAAAACCGGTATTTCTTTTTTAACATGATCTTTACCATTCATACCCAATTTAGCCACCGAACCACCTGCTACTACTACTACATTATCATATACTCCTGATTTAACCAGTGCTGCTGCATTTACCATTGCATGAGCGGGTCCAGCACAGAAACTTCTGACATCAGAACCGGTAGCATTTACACAACCAGCCATTTCACCTATTGATTTGGCAAAGTTACCTCCACCACGTTGATTTATATCACCACAGGCCTCTTCGGAACATTCAAGTATATAATCTATATCTTCCAGATTAATATCCTGCTTTTCCTCTA
>CAYRVO010000296.1:0-2450 GCA_964427565.1 uncultured Halanaerobiales bacterium
CATCACCCTTTTGATATATAATATCTTCACCCATATAATATATCATACCGGCCTGATATTGACTTGCCAGCTTTTTAGCAGTCTGATAATCTTCTGTCAATGATGTAATCTGGTCATTTAAATTGTTAATCTTTTTCTCTAACTTTTTCCTTTCTTCTTCCAGATCCCCTATTTTATCCTGTAGTTCTTCTCTATTTTTTTCCAGAGAAGTAATCTCTTCTCTGGCTTTCTGTAAACTATCCTTAACCTGTTCAAATTCTCTTTCTGTAGATTTTAATTTTTGTCGTAGTTCATTTCTCTGTTTCTGTAATTTATTTAATTCCTCACTCTTGACAGTAATTTGCTTTTTCATATCAGTCAATTCCTGATCTTTTAAACTAAGTTGCTGGTTCAAGTTTTCTAATCTCTGCATAACTTCGTTTATATTGAAAAGTGCCTGTCGCAGGCTATTATAGGTGAAAAGCAGAATAGAAAGAGATAAACCAGCAATAAGTATCCCGGTTAAAATAGTAATAATTATCGATGAATAACGGGGCCGCAGACCAAAAATGGATATTCTTTTTTTCCCGGCTTTCATACCTATCCTATCACCCAGATAGGCAATTAAACCACTAAAAAACATTAATAATAGAATTATTGCTATACCATTCAAGGCCTTTCCCTCCCCTTTTTTATTTAGCTACTTTATAAAGTATAATTATACCGAAAGCAAAAATAATTATATTCTGCAACCAGGCTCCCAGCCATGGTGAAATTGTACCCTGACTCCCCAGTGCATCACCAATTGTCATTAAAATATAATAAATAAAAATCACAATAATACTTATACCCATGCCCATTGCCGATCCACCTGCCCTACCTGGTCTTATACCCAGAGGGGCAGCAAGGAATGCAAAAATAAAACTGGCAAAAGGAACAGCAAGCCTCTGATGCCATTTTACCCTTTCTTCATAGGTCTCTTTCCCCTGCTTATCAAGTAAAGATATATATTCTTTAAGTTCTATTATATTCATATCCTGTATATTCTTATTTAATTTTGATATCTGCTGAGGAGTATTATAAACACCCTCTGCTTTATATTCTTTAAATTCCAGAGCTGGTATTCTCTCACCAACTTTTAAGTGGTATAAAACACCTTCAAAAAAATGCCATCCACCTTCTAACCAGCGGGCCTCCCGTGCTTCAATCATTGTTACCGGCTTACCCTCTTCATAATCCTGTAGATAGACTTCTTCCATTATTCCCTTTTCCCCATTAAAATAATGACTATAAAGAATAAAATCGGGGCGACCAGTTTCATTATCAATTGGTGTCAAATATAAGTTATACTGTGTCTGCGGCATTTTTTCGCCATGCTTGACTTCCCAGACAATGCGATCATATATATAATTAGCACCGGGAACAACCCATTCATTGATTGCTACAGTTACACCACTCATTAATAGACCAATAATGAGGGCTGGAATTATGAGTTTATATACACTAAATCCACCCGCCCTGAGAGCAGTAATCTCACTATCTCCTGCAAGTCGATTATAGGCTATAATAATTGCCAGTAAAGTGGCCATTGGAAAACTTAAAACAATAATCGAAGGTAAACTGAGAAAGAATAATTTAATAAGTGTAATTATCCTAACTCCCCAGGTGGAATAATACTCGGTTAATCTAAATAGCAGATCAGTACCAATAAAAATACCGACAAAAGCAGCAACTCCAAATAAAAAAGGGGGTATTAATTCCTGGAAAATATATCTGTTAACAATTTTCATATCTTAAATTTCTCTCCCAGATAGAATTTGCGGGCCAGTTCACTTTCCGATACTTCACGAGAAGTCCCAGATAATAATATCTTTCCCTTATGCATAATATAAGCCCTGTCTGTTATGGACAGTGTTTCCCGAACACTGTGATCAGTTATCAAAACACCAAGTCCTTTTTCTTTTAAATACTTTATTATTTCTTGAATATCGTTAATAGCTATAGGATCAACCCCTGTAAAGGGTTCATCCAGGAGAATAAATGAAGGATCAGCAGCCAGAGAACGGGCAATTTCAACACGTCTTCGCTCACCACCCGATAACTGATAGCCTTTTCTTTTTTCAAGATGTTGAATATGAAATTCAGCAAGTAATTCCTCTGTTCGTTTTTCAATTTCTTCTTCTTTCATATTACGAGCTTCAAGAATAGCCATTATATTTTGTTTAACTGTCAGTTTGCGAAAAACAGAAGCCTCCTGAGCCAAATAACCTATACCTCTTCTTGCTCTTTTATACATGGCAAGAGAAGTAATCTTACTATCATCAAGGTATATATCACCCTGATCAGGTTCTATTAAACCAACAACCATATAAAATGTAGTAGTTTTACCGGCACCATTGGGACCCAACAAACCAACTATTTCGCCCCTTTTGACCTCAAGGTTAACTTCATTAACAACTCGTTGATTATTA
>CAYRVO010000297.1:0-2435 GCA_964427565.1 uncultured Halanaerobiales bacterium
AGTTTCTCTGTATTTCCTGTTTTAGAATAATACAATACTAATACCTGCATTATTTTAACACCTTCCCTATATTTTTATTTAAAATAATTTTAAACTAGCTTGACTGTGAAAATTCAACATGATAACATCTCTATTACATAAAATTACCTTTTAATTCTGCCAGCTTTCAATATATTCTTTCTGTTCTGCTGATAATTTATCTATTTTGAGCCCCAGTGATTTTAACTTTAAGCGGGCAACTTTTTTATCAATTTCCTGAGGAACATTATAAACATGATTATCCAGATCCCTATTTTTGAGTAGATAAAGTAATGATGATACCTGGAGAGCAAAGCTCATATCCATAATTTCCACAGGGTGACCATCAGCAGCTGCCAGGTTAACCAGCCGACCTTCTGCTAATAAATATATATTTCCACCATCAGGCATTTTATATCTCTTTATATTTTTGCGCGCTTCTTCCTGTTTAACAGCTATTTCTTCCAGTTCAGGTATATTAATTTCTACATCAAAATGACCGGCATTAGCTAAAACCGCTCCATCTTTCATTACTTGATAATGTTCCTTTCTTATTACATCTTTACAACCTGTAACAGTAATAAAGAAATCTCCTTTTTCTGCTGCTTTCTGCATGGGCATAACTCTAAAACCATCCATCCAGGCTTCACTCGCTTTAATGGGGTCAACCTCTGTAATTATAACCCGGGCACCCAGGCCTTTAGCTCTCATGGCTACACCTTTTCCACACCAGCCATAACCATTGACAACGACTGTTTTACCTGCTACAACTAGATTAGTAGTCCTGATTATCCCATCCCAGACTGACTGCCCTGTTCCATATCTATTATCAAATAAATATTTACAGTAAGCATCATTCACTGCCATCATAGGAAACTTCAGGGCTTCATCTTTATCCATTGCCCGCAGACGGAGAACACCGGTTGTAGTTTCTTCTGCCCCACCAATAACATTGCTTAACAATTCTTTTCTTGTTGTATGTAATTTTTCAACCAGATCACCACCATCATCGATTATAAAATGGGGGTTTATATCCAGAACCTTTTCCAGAAATGAATTATATTCATCTGCTGTGGCATCATACCAGCTGTGAACTTCAACACCATGGTCAGCAAGTCCGGCTGCAACATCATCCTGAGTAGACAGAGGATTGCTGCTGGTTATACTTACATTAGCTCCCAGATCACTGAGAACCTTTGCCATATAAGCCGTCTTGGCTTCCAGATGCAGACAAATAGCAACATTATAACCAGCCAGTGGTGAACTGTCTTTGTTTTCTTTCTTAATTTCATTAAGAATATCCATTTTTTCAGCAGCCCACATAATTTTACGCCAGCCTTTATCAGCTAAATCTGGTTTTTTAATAGTCGATTTATTATTCATAAGTACACTCCTTCGATAATACTACTTATTTCGATTTAACATTAAATATTATTCCAAACTATTTAAAATATGATTCTGGTAATTACTCTCTACTACTAGTTCTGATATCCCTTGACTCTCCTCGAGGCAAGCCCACGAAGTTTGCTAGCAGACTATAACTTCTATCAACAACTTTTACTCAAAAGATTTATCTTCTTTTTTTTCATGTATTAAAAATTTATATTGTTGCTTCAGATTATATATTTCTCTTTCATTGACAGCTTCTTTTTGAGTTAAAAAGTCAATACTGTTCTGGATATTATCGAGCTTTTCATTAACTTCTGTCCGGAATTCTGTTAATTTAGCTGTCTGTTTAAATATAGTTTCAGTTTTGGAATTGATGTTTTCTAATTTATCTTGCTGTTCCTCTAATTTAACCTCAAAATCTTCAAAGTTTTCCTGCTTCTCTTCAAATTTTCCCATTCTCTCTTCGAAGTTAGATTCCATTCTAGTAATCTTCTCAATAATCAAATCAAGCTTTTCATCATTTGTCATATTAAAATTACCTCCTGATTAACTTACTCTGTTTTTTTATTTTATCATATGGCAATTTTCAATACAACTATACTATTAGTTAGTATTAGTGTGTGAATAACATGTTACTTTACTTTTACTATTTTTTTATTATTAATTTATATTATGTTTCGTTAACATAATTATACCGTTCCCTGATAATTTCAAAGTTTGGTAATTTATTTTTTAATTTTGTTTAATAAATCTTTTTTTAATACTTTTAATGTTTAACATAATATAATATAATTAAGTTAGAAGTTTTTTTGTAAATCTATATGAATGGAAGTGATAAGATGAATTTAAAAATCATTAGTATTTTATTGATGTTAATGCTTCCTGTCCTGCTTTTGACCGGATGTGGTGGTAATGTAGAACTAAAAAATGTCACTGTAATAGGATCTGTTCAGGATGAAAATAATAATCCATTAAAAGATGCACAGGTTTACATCAATTCTGTGTTGATGGATAAAACTGACTCATTT
>CAYRVO010000298.1:0-2426 GCA_964427565.1 uncultured Halanaerobiales bacterium
ATGGATAGGAGCGGTAGGTGAGACTGATGGGCAGAGTACAGCAGTTCATGGCCTTCCCTCATCATTTGGTGGATTTACAAAAGCCCCTTTTGATATTTTGGGAGATACTCTGCGGGGAACAAAAAAGATGATGCTTGATATGTATAGATATCCCGAAAAAATATTTGCGGCAATGGATGTATTGGTACCGATTGCAACCAAAATGGGTATAAGTGCTTGTGATAGTAGTGATAATCCGTTCGTAATGATACCCCTGCATAAGGGTGCAGATACTTTTATGTCAGAAGATCAATTTGCTAAATTCTATTGGCCCACTTTAAAAAAATTAATTTTAGGATTGATTGAAGAAGGCTGTGTACCATGTTTATTTGTTGAAGGAGCATACAATAATAGACTGGAATTTTTGAAAGATCCTGAACTGCCAACAGGTAAAATATACTGGTATTTTGATAAAACAGATATGGAAGAAGTCAGGAAAAATCTGGCCGGTAAGGCAGCTTTTGGTGGTAATGTACCTGCTTCCTTACTAAAGACGGGAACTCCTGAAAAAGTGGAAACTTATGTCCGCAATCTTATTGATAAAGCTGCTTTAGATGGAGGTTATATTCTTACCAGTGGAGCAGTAATTGATGATGCTGAGGCTGAAAATATTCATGCAATGATTGATGCCGGCAAAAAATATGGAAAATATTAAAATTATAAGGGGCAAGGGGGTTTTGGATTTAAAAATCCTCTTGCTATAAATTGTATTTCAATTTTTGAAACGAGGTATTATAAACGAGGTATTATAAATGTAAATACAGATATTCTATCAAAAGAAGATATTATAAAATTGTAAAGAACAAACAAGTATAAGGTATTTTAATTTAATAACAAAACAGGAGGAAAATTAATGAGTGAAAAATCAGAACAATCAATAAGTTCATATAGATGGGTAATTTTAGCTATAGCCTGGTTTTGTTTTTTCTTAATAGCTATGGCCTGGTATATTATGCCGACACTTCAAAACCAGCTATTAGATATTTACAATATTAGTCCTGCTCAGTATTCTACTGCTTTAACTCTTCCTTTTCTAATTGCAGGTTTGCTGGCTCTTGTGGGAGGTATGTTAGCTGACCGTTTTGGAATAAAAAGGGCTGCTTCTCTGGGAATAATTATTGCAGGTGTTGGTATCTTTTTAAGATCAAATACGGGTGGATATACATCTTTATTATATCCAATGATGATTGTTGGTATGGGATTGGGATTAATAATGCCTAATCTTCCCAAACTGGTAAGTATTTGGTTTCCTCCAGAAGAAACTGGTCTGGCTACAGGTATTTATAATACAGGACTTATGGGCGGTCTTTCAACTGGATTAGTAATTGCACCATTTATTCCGGGGTGGTCAACTGGAAATATGATTTTTGGAATAATGATTATTATTTCTGGCATTTTATTTTTTCTTCTTGTACGAGATGCTCCCCCGGGTAAAGAGTTACCATCTTCTTCTTTATTGGAGGGCATTAGTACTGCTGCAAAAAGTAAGAGCACATGGTCAGCAACATTGGCTGTATTTATGGCTATGGCTGGAATGGTTGCTTTTCAGGGAGCATTACCGGGTGGCCTAAATAAGGTTTATAATATATCCATGAATACTGGTGGTCAAATAACTTCACTTATAACATATCTAGGTCTTGTGGGTTCTTTGACTCTCCCCACACTGGCTAATAAATTGGGGAAGAGAAGATTGTTTATAACTATATTACCGTTTTCTTTTGCAATAATTATGTATTTAACATGGATATTGGGAACTAATAGGGCAATACTCTGGTTAGGAACTGGGATTGCAGGTTACCTGGCCGGTGGATCTTTACCGTTAATTATGGAAGTTCCAACATTTCTACCACGTATCGAAAGTGATCCGGTTGGCCCTCAACATGTTGGAGGAGTAGCGGGGATGCTTTCTTCTTTAATGAATATTGGAGGATTTATAGGTTTGCCATTTATAGTTATGCCTGTTATAGTTGCTTTTGGATATACTAGAGGTTTTTTGGTTGCAGCAGTTATTTTTGCGGCACAGTCTATTTTTGCACAGGGTATTGAATTTCCTGATAGTAAAAAGAGTAACAAAGCAGATTACAGAAAAAATGAAAAAATTAAAGCTTAGTTGTAACCATTGAAATATTTTATAAAAAGAAGCCTATGAAAGGTAAAAACAGGAATAAGAAATCACAAAGTAGAAATATAGAGTATATTATGCCAGCATTAAAGCTGGTATTTTTTTCTGCCATCATCAATATAAGTAGAGTTTTCCCAAAATAATTTGCAAGCTATCAAAAGGGGTTTTTCGTCATTGATGAAATTTTTAAAATCATCTAAGACTCAATGTCACAGCCCTTTCATTTAAATTCTAATACACAAATGTCAGGCCTGTATTAACTTCG
>CAYRVO010000299.1:0-2405 GCA_964427565.1 uncultured Halanaerobiales bacterium
GAATACATTTTCCCCATCTTTAAAAAGAGATTGATGAACATGCATTCCCGAACCAGCTTCTCCAAAAATAGGTTTAGGCATAAATGTTGCGTGGAGTCCATGTTCCATAGCAATGGTTTTTGTTACAAATTTAAATGTAGTAACATTATCAGCAGTCCGTAAAACAGGGGTATATTTAAAATCAATTTCATGTTGTCCGGGTGCAACCTCATGATGAGCAGCTTCTACATCAAAATTCATTTTTTCCAGTGCTATTACAACATCACGTCTTGTATTTTCACCCCGATCTATAGGGGATAGATCAAAATAGCCACCTTTATCATGTGTATTTGTGGTAGCATTACCATTCTCGTCTTTTTCAAATAAAAAGAATTCGGGTTCTGTACCAGCATGCATTTCATAACCCATATCTTTAGCTTCTTTCATTACTTTCCGTAATGTACTGCGTGGACAACCAGTATATGGTTTACCTTCAGGTGTACATATATCACACATTAATCTTGCTACTGCACCCTCAGAAGGTTTCCAGGGAAAAATAGCAAAGGTGTTAAGATCCGGTTTTAAATACATATCCGATTCATTTATGCGGGTAAAACCTTCAATAGATGAACCATCAAACATTATTTCACCTGCCAGAGCTGCAGGAAGTTGGTCAACTGTAATAGCAACATTTTTGATGATACCCAGAATATCAACAAACTGTAATCTTATAAATTTTACATCATTTTCTTCAGCCATTTTAAGTATATCTTCTTTTGTATAATTATTCATTCTTTTCCTCCTTGCTTTTATTAAGCATTTTTACTAAAAATGATCTATCGGAAACAGGGTAAAGAGATTTTAATCTATCAGCTTTATTATGATATTTGTTTCTTATATTTTTTTTGTTTTTAACTGTTTCCGGTATTTTTAGCTTTTTCTTTATTGTTTCTACATTATATCCCTTATTTATTAATTTCTTTATTTTTTTCAACCGACTAATATCGGCTTCCGAAAAAAGTCTCTGATTACCTTCTGATCTATCCGGAAATATTAAATTAACCTGATCATAATATCTTATCTGCCGGGAAGATAGTCCAGTTCTTTCCTTTACTTCCTTCATTGAAATATCTTTATTACTAACCATATATATCCCTTTCTTATAATTAATATAGTGAAATTATAGCATACCATTAGTTCTATGTCAACTTTATGTAAGGTATTTTAACATTTCTTATTTTAATGCATATACTATAATTAAGCAATTTTTATATTGAATATTATTTAAGGAAAGGAGTATAAAAAATGCAGGGAAATCTTATAAATTTTTTCCCGGGGGCTAATACCCCTAATGGTTTTTATTCATTTTTTAAATACCTCAGTTATAAAATGAAGCATATATATATTATTAAAGGAGGGCCCGGAACAGGTAAATCTACATTTATGAAAAACATTGGTGAAGATATTCTTGAAATGGGATTCGATATTGAAAAACATCACTGTGCTTCTGATTATAAATCATTGGATGGACTGGTAATACCAAATTTTGAAACTGCTATTCTTGATGGAACTGCTCCTCATACAGTCGAACCTCGATATCCAGGAGTAGTTGAAGAAATTCTAAACTTAGGTCAATTCTGGGACTCTAATTTATTAAGGCAAAAAAAGCAAAGTATTATTGAATTGAACACAGAAATTAAAGATTGTTTTACCAGGGCTTATAATTATTTAAAAATAGCTTATTTATTCAACAATGAAATAACACAAGAATATCAACAGGGTATTAAAACTAAGATGATCAATTCTAAAACTCAGATAATTATAAATAATTTATCTAATATTAACAAAACAGCTTCTGCCCAGCAAAGACATCTTTTTGCCAGTGGTATTACACCGCAAGGATTGATTAACTATTATGATAATATTACAAAAAACTGTGATTTAAGGTATCTTATTACAGGTGAACCGGGAACAGGTATATCTACTGTAATAAAAGAAATAGCCACAACTGTTAACAATTATGGTTATAACACTTTACATTTTCACTGTTCTCTGGAGCCGGATAAGTTAGATTTAATTGTTATTCCAGTATTGAAAATGGCCATTATCAACAATACTTCCCCTCATACTGTAATTCAAAACAAGAAAACTGATATAACCATAAATATGATGGAATGTATAAATACCGACAATATCCAGCAAAATAAAGTAAAAGATGGTAAACAGCTCTATACAAAATATATAAACAAAAGTATTAAACAATTAAAAAAAGAAAAAGAATTCCATGACAAACTTGAAAAATACTATGTAAAAGCTATGGATTTTAATAAAGTTGAAAGAGAAAGAAAAAAAGTTTTACAAAAAATTATAAATTATTAAAGTAATAATTAAATAAATTCTTTACGCATTAATTCTAAATCACTGGG
>CAYRVO010000300.1:0-2402 GCA_964427565.1 uncultured Halanaerobiales bacterium
GATTGGATTTTGAGAAGGATGCTGAAATTTTTTGCCTGAAGACAATTGCTGATTAAATTTATCGAGCTTTCCCATATTTTTTTGTAGATTTTTCATCATATTATTAATCATAGTATTATTAGTTATTCTCATTCAATTCACCCCTAACGAATAATTCCCATTAAAGTATCCAACATCTGATTGGTAGTAGTTATTATCTTTGAAGCTGCAGCATAAGCCTGCTGATATTTTAACATATTTGTCATTTCTTCATCCAGGGAAACCCCTGATATACTCTGCCGCTGATTTGACAGTTGATCAACCAGGACATCCTGATTATCAGCCATTTGTTTTGCTCTCTGTCCTTCTACTCCTACAGTAGAAATCATAGATTGATAATCAGTCATAAGTGAACTATTACTCCCGGTTTTATTCTGTATGTATTTAATATCACCATCATTAATTGCAAGATCCTCCACTACAGTACCTACATCATCAGTTATATCAGAAATAGCATTATCTACATTAACACTCTCGATAAGCAGAGCATCATCTTCAATTGAAGCTTTAACCCCAATGCTAGCATTATTAATAGCTTCTTTTACATCATTTAAGGAATAATCATCATTAACTGTTACAGTTTCTGGAGTACCATTAACTGTAACCTGAAATTCAGAAACATCCCCTTCTGCAGCATAACCAAGCGGTTCAGTTAAACTTTCCTGCTTAACAGAAGTAATTTTTCTTAAACCCAATCCTTCCAAAATACCATTCGCATCATTAGTAAATGAGATATCTTCGCCTGAACCAGTTACAGTACTCTCTAATGATAATTTTCCATCTATAATTAAAGCATTAACTAGTTTTTCACCACTATCATTTTCATTATCGTCATGATTATTAATTTTTTCTGCAATATCTTCTAAAGAATCATTTTGCTCAACTGTATTTTCAATTGTAATTTTAAAAGAATTCTCACTCTGATTAATAGTAAAATTAGATCCATCTGGTAAATTAAGAGCAGCAGTAGGATCAGAAAACTCTTTCGAGTTTATGGTATAATCCTGTTTTAATGCCCGTGCCAGTTTAAGGGCATTAGCACCATTACCAGGTACACCTTCTTCAATAGTACTGGCCGCTATCTTATCAGGATCTTCTTTGATGATGTTATTCAAAGTTATTTGTTTGGATTGATTGCCGGAATCATCCATAAATTTAAAAAATTTAGTATTTGTCTCTTTATCCATATTAAAACCATCTTCATGAATAGAATTAAACTTTGCAACTAATTTTGCTGCGATATCATCTAAATAGTTTTTGTAATTTTCAACATCAAGATCACGGCTGTCCATAATTCCTTTCAATTCACCACTTGCAATTGTTGCATCTTCTCCTGTTGAAGCAAAAACTACTTTATTTTCATATTTTTCATCTGTTTCTACTACCTTTAGCTCCTGTGTATCATCACCTGTGACTATATTTATCCCACTAAGGCTAATATTTAAATTACCCCGTGCATCCTGCCGGCCACTGACATTGACCTTTTCATTCAATTTCTCAAATAAAAGATCTCTTTCATCCAGTAAATCATTGGGATTCTGATTTGAACCTTTAATTTTTATTACCTGATCATTTATATCAGCTATCCTATTAATTATCGAATTTATATCTCCAACCGTAGTAACAACACCATCATTCAATGATTCTTTATAATCATTTAACTGCCAGTGCAGTGAGTGAAATGTGTCGACAAGGGTTAATGCTCTATCTTTTACTGTAGTTCTTACCGCTGTATTTTCGGGATTATTACTTAAATCTTCAAGTGACTGCCAGAATTTAGATAAAGCAGAGGAAAGACTAGAATCTGAAGGTTCATTGAAAATTGATTCTATCTGATGTAACCCATCATATCTTTTACTCCATTCACCCTGTAGTTGTTTTTTTTGCTGTATCTGATTATCTATGAAATTATCTCTAATCCGTTCAATTTTTTCTATCTCCACACCTGTTCCCAGTTGACCTGCACCTGCCGGCATATTCATACCGGGCAAAGTATAAGCATCACTGGCTTTTTGTACCGGTCTCTGTCGGGTATAACCCTCTGTATTTGCATTAGCAATATTATGTGATGTAACATCAAGTGATTTTTTCTGGGTCTGTAGAGCACGTAAGCCAATATTAATACTATTGAACATATTTGACAATTAAATCCACCTCCATTAACCCCTTTTATCTAAAAGGTGAGGAGCACTTTTATCTTTATTCTTATCTTTATTCTTATAGGTACCCCACTCAACATCTATATTATCCATTATCATATTTAAAGAAAATTCATTTAATCTCATTGCCTCTTCCAGCAAGTCTCGATTCTGTTCATTTTGAGTATGAAATTTATCAATTACTGTCAGTAATTTACTGCGGAT
>CAYRVO010000301.1:0-2401 GCA_964427565.1 uncultured Halanaerobiales bacterium
CACAACCAACTGATTTGTTTATTAATATTTTCTGTTCCTTATTAGGATATAACCTAAATTTATATCCTTTCTCTCTTAAAGTTTTCTTGCTAACCATGCTTTCACCTCCCTATTAATATTATACCATAAATAGGAAACTTATACAAACGCATGTTCTTGTTTTTTAAAATTATTATTAGCTAAAAATAATAATTGAAATTCAAAACCGTCTGCTCTTTCCTCGGGGCAAGCCCACGAGGTTTACTAGCAAACTTTTACTTCTATCACCTTTCCCTATTCTTATTTAAGAATCTTTAATTGTGGGGAAACATTTTAAAGATAAATTTCATTTATTATTATATCAAAAACATAAGAATAATAATAGTCATGAATCATTTTTACACAACAATTGTATTTTACACATAAAATAATATGATATTTGCTACATTGTTAAATCTGAAATGGAAGGAGGAAAAGTATGGATTTAGAAGAGGAAAATACAGAACTGGAAAAAAACAAAGTGGAATTGCAGGCCTTTAATCCCTGCCCCAGTTTTCGCCAGCGTTTACGTGATAAATATGAAGGCAAAATAGTTACTGTAGAATTTAAATGTGATGGTTTTATCAAAAAAGCAACAGGATGCCTCAATATAGTAGGATGTGACTTTTTAGAACTAAAAGGCCGTTATCAAAGAAAAGTTATAATTGAAATATTCCGTTCATTCTGTAAAGATACAATAACTGAAAAGGCATTCAGAATAAACATTCCTATGGATAATGTATGTGCTGTTGAACTAAAAACCCCCTGTAAGCCCTGTGTGGAATAACAAGTATACCAGAAAACCCACCTATATAGGTGGGTTTTTTAAGTAACAAAAAACTTGATTTCTCTAAAAATTAAACAACTATTTCTCCGGAGAACTCCATTTTTGTTAGATCTCCCTGTAAGTGCATTTTTTCAATACCGATAGGTATTCTATTTAACAACACAATTCTTTCACAAACCAGTATATTATCATTTTCATTAAAATATTCTAGATAGGGTTTTCCCGGCTTACTTACTTTTATAACATTATTCATAAACTTCAATCTATTAATACCTTTTCTACCTAAAAGGTCATAAATTGAATCCAGATTTTCCAATCTTTCCTTATTTACATTACTATCCATATATGTTATTAACTCATGAACACAATAAGGACTTTCATCAACATATTGAACCTGTGAAATTTTCATTAACTCATCATTTTCTTTTATCTTTTTTATTGCTTCATAATCATTATGATCACCATAGGTTTCAACTGTAACATTACTTGTTTTCACATTGTTATAACTGTATTCATCTCTCAAACTAACTTTCGCCTGTAAGTCATTGTATTTATTATTTTTTAATCTTTCTTCCATATTTTTTGCATATTTTTCCCTTAATTTCATCAGGGATATATTTGCCTCCGATAAAATAGTCCTCACATATCTTGGTGTTGTCTGTACATTCTCAGCAATATCTGTAATTTTTAAAAAAGGATCACTTTGAGCAAAATTAATAATCTGCTCTTTTTTTGTTAATTCATTAATAGCCATCTTAATTCATCCCCCTTATATTTATCACTTTCTATTTTTATTATGGGGGGTTTTACGAAATATTATACACAAAATAAAAACTTTATTTAGTTATACTTTTTCTATCAATTACCAAACCTTTTTTTATTGATAAAGATAAATTGATTCTTGCTGGATTAAAATAACTTAACATTAGTATAATAACCTCTGATTTATATTCTATAGTCTGTTCTACACGAAATAATGGAGCTAATAATGGTATATTAAATAAATCTGATAGTTGTTTAGCCGCTAATTCAATTTTTAAATTAATATCAGAAATAGAAAAATATTTTCCTTTTAAATATGAAGATACTCCTTCAATTATATCATGAATGGTTAAATTAGAATCATCAAAATCAAAAAATTTACTGGCCAGCATAATAGTATCTATTGACCAGTTATCTCTATTTAATTTATGTAAATATGAATAATTCAAATAATTATCATTAATCTTTCTATTTAATCTGTTAAAATCTTCAGGATTGTTAAAAATCAAATCTTCATGCCTTTCTATGTGACTATTATTACCAAAAGGTACATTGTAGACATAATTCATTAATAATCGGTCTTTAATATTTATTTTTCTATTTTCCATACTACGAGCATATTTTTTTCTTAATTTCATAAGCGAAACATTAGCCTCAGAAAGTATAGTTTTTACATAACGAGGAGTAGTAGCAGCCCGTTCAGCAATATTATCAATTTTTAAGAAAGGATCTCTACGAGCATTCTCAATTATTATTTCTTTTTTTGTTTTACTCATTTTGAAGACAGCCCCTATTCATTTTCTAAAAAAGACCCTGTAATAAATCAGGGCCTTT
>CAYRVO010000302.1:0-2393 GCA_964427565.1 uncultured Halanaerobiales bacterium
AATTGAAAAAGTACTTATTGTAAATGAATATGTTGGTATTAATATATCAAAAAATCTGATTAATAAATTAAAACCCTGGACAACAGATATAGCCATTATAACCACTGAAATTATGGGTTTTAAAATAAGAGCTTTAAAATTGAATTTGAATTCAGTTAGAAATTTAACATATATTAGATTTAATAAAGCAGCAACTGCAAATCCTGCTGTAGTACCTATTGCTGCTCCCTTTATATTAAAAACTGGCATTGCTGTCAGGGTATAATTTATTATCCCATTTACTATTGCTCCAATTATTAAATTACGGGCTGGAATTACTGTTCTACCAATCCCCTGTAAAATAGCTGAACTTGTTTGTTGTAAGGCTATAAAAATAACTCCCCAGGCAACAAAACGTAAAGGAACAGCCGCAGCAGGCTCTGAAAAAACCACTGCTGTAACTGGTCGAGCAAGAACAAATAGACCAACAGAAGAAGGTAAAGCTATTAATACTGTTAATCTTAAAGCAGTCTGGGTACGTCTTTTAATTAAATTATTTTCATTTAATGCAAAAGCTTCAGATATTGAAGGTACCAAGCTAGCTGCAAGCGATACAGTCATAATTGTAGGGAAATTTACCAGAGGCATTGCTACTGCAGAGAGACGGCCATAAAGAGTAGTTGCTTCCTCTACTAAATAACCAGCAACTTGCAACCGCTGGGGTACAAATATCAAATCAACAAGATTCATCAGGGGTTGTACAAGCGCCCCCATAGTTATGGGAATACCCAGGGCTGCAATTTCTTTAATAATAGCTATAGAACTAACATTGCAGTCTACACCATCCTGCATAAAATCCCAGATATTTTCCTTCCTTTTATAGTATATATAAATTAATGTTAAAAGTCCAGCAATTGCGCCGGTAACAGCACCAAAACTTGCTCCCGCTGCTGCAAATTTCAATCCATATCTAACAAGAAAAATAACCAGCCCAATCATTGTTGACATCCTAAGGAGCTGTTCAACAATTTGAGAATATGCAGTAGGAACCATTGTCTGTAAGCCCTGAAAAAAACCTCTGTATGTAGCCATTATAGACACAAAAAATATAGCTGGTGAAATTGCAAGTACTGCATAATATGCTCTGGGATCCAGATTAAGAAGAGATATTAATGGTCCCGCCAGTAGTGCCATTATTATTGAAAAAATTAAACCTACACCAATACTTAAAGACCTGGCTACTTTGAAAATTTTATAGGCTTCCTTATTTTTTTCTTTTGCAATTCTATCGGCAATTAATTTAGCTAAAGCTACAGGGATACCAGAACGGGATATAACCAGTAATATAGTATATATAGGGTAAGCCATCTGGTAAAGTCCCATTCCTTCTGCTCCAATAATTCGGGTGAGAATAACTCTATAAACAAAACCCATTATACGTGCTATTAATCCTGCAACAGTTAATATTGCTGCTCCACGAATGAATTTTTTACCTCTACTTTCTGACATTTAACCATTCCTCCAGCTCGGTACTATTATAAGTTACTTAATCTCTGAAGTTTACCCTCTCCCCCTTTATTAATTGGGAGGGAGAGGAGTGCTTCTAATCATTGTTCCATCTGCTTTGCTAAAAATGAAGCAGCTGTATTGGTCAATTTTTTTTCTAAATCCCCTACTTTTTTATCCTCTTCTTTATTACTAATGGCAACAACACCAATAGGATCTCCTTCTACTATAATAGGTGACAATATTGTTGATGACAAAGAATATTTTTCTATATCTTCCTGACAATCTTTACAAAACGCTTTTGCTCCTTTATCCTCTACAAATATTGTCTTTCTACTTTCCATAGCTTCTTCAGCTTCTTCACTAATAGCTTTTTCCAAAAATATTTTTCTTGAGATACCTGAAACTGCGATAATCACATCTCTATCAAGCACAAAAACGGCATGTCCTGTTTGCTCAGCTAGAGCATCAGCATATTCCTGAGCAAAATTACTCAATTCACCTATTGGTGAATACTTCTTGAGGATAACCTCTCCTTCACGATCCACAAATATCTCAAGTGGTTCCCCTTCGCGAATCCTCATAGTTCTCCTGATTTCCTTCGGAATTACAACCCTTCCAAGATCATCAATTCTGCGTACAATTCCTGTCGCCTTCATAACACTGGCTATAAACCAGCACTTCACCCCCCTTTTGGTAATTGCTAAACCCCTTACGGATGGTAAATTAATGTAATGAATATAACATAAGGAAGAGGTTTTTATTATGATTCCCCGGAATTTCAATTTTATTCCTCCACTGATATTTCATAAAAGTTAATTGCTGGAAAGTATTAACTGCAACTCACTTAAAACTTCTTCTAAAAAAGAAAGAATATTATCAACCTTAGCTGCTTTTATTCCCAATAC
>CAYRVO010000303.1:0-2387 GCA_964427565.1 uncultured Halanaerobiales bacterium
TCAAATTTAACCATTTCAAATACCTGATAGAGAGAAGTCTGTGTATAATTAATCATATTCATTGACACCTGAACAATACCGCGTTCACTTAGGTCGATACCTATTGCTTTACAATATCTCAAACCACCACTTGAATGACGTATTTTACGGGCTATTTTATTGGCAACTTCTAAATTATCTGTATCCAGATTAATATTAAAGGCCACAAGTGGCATCCGGGCTCCAATTACTGTCGCTCCAGCTGTAGGATGTATTTTAACCGGGCCATAATCCGGTTTCCATTCATCTTTTTTAATCTTCTTTCTAAAACCCTCATACTCACCACGCCTTATTTCTGCTAAATTTTTTCGTTCAGAAGAGGTTGCTGCCTCTTCATACATATATATAGGTAAATCAAGTTTATTTGCCGCTTTTTCAGCAACTTCATTTGCCAGTTCAACTGCTTCCTCCATTTCAACATTACGGACCGGAGTAAAGGGAACTACATCTATTGCTCCCATACGAGGGTGCTCCCCTTCATGTTTATTCATATCAATGACATCAACAGCTGTCTCCATTGCTAACAAAACAGACGTTTTTAAGCTCTCTGGACTACCGATCATGGTTACAACCAGGCGGTTATGGTCTTTATCTGCTGAATAATCCAGTAATTTTACTCCCTCAGTTTCTTTAAACGGTTTAACAATTTTTTCGATCTTTTCCTTATCTCTACCTTCACTGAAATTAGGTATACATTCCAGTATTTTGCCCATCATTATTCCCCCTTTATGTATTTCTATAATTTTAGAAATCTTAATTAATAGAATACTTTTTCTGCAATAGTTCACAAAATTGAGAATTTTAACTACAAATCTATATGTGGCTTATAACACAAAAAGATTAACTTGAAAAAATTGCAACCTTTATGTGGCAAAATCATATTTTATATTTCCACTTGTAATTATAATACATTACCGTCAAAATAAAATCAAATTTCTGTATTTTTTATATTTTTATATACGAAAACAATATATGAATAATGATTAAGTACATTTGTTCGTGCCCGAGGCATAAAAAAACCCCTCTCACGAGGAAAATATAAAATTTAAATCAGTTATTCTTTTAACAATTATAATTTGTTTGTTTTTTCCCTGTTCATTATAGCACTAGACTCTTAAACATATTTTTCTTTTTCTTCAAGGGCAGTGATATGTCTACGGTTATTCTTGATATCTTCATTTACAAGATCAATTGAGTTCAATATTTTTCTCTGAGTAAGATTAAGTTCTGAAATAACTATGGGCACTTCTTCAAATCCCTTATCCATTTTTTCTTCTAAGCCATCCATCCTGTTTTCTAAATTATCAAGTCGGCTATTTACACTTTCAAAATTTGCTTCCATTGATTTCTTGAAATCATAAAAACCCTCTAACAACCTGTCCAGTTTTTCTTCCACAAATAATACCCCCTTTTCTACTAATTATATTATATCATATCAAGGTCATTTCTCAACTACCTTTTTAGGCAGTTTCTATCATTTTTCAACCAATCAGCTGCCGGATTATGCAGGGGCACTATATTCACAAATAGATGGTTATGCATACATTTTCTTTACAACTTCAGCTACCCTTTTACCCAATTTAGCAGCATTTTCAGCTGTCTGTGGATCACGATTTTTACTATCAGCTATACCGTAATGACCGGTTGCATTCAGGGGATCACCAACAATAATCATTCCATAAATCATCATCGCCTGAATAATTGAAAATAATGTTGTTTCTTTACCCCCTGTATGATGATTAGAAGTAGCAAAAGCAGCACCTATTTTATCTTCCATTTTTTTGCGAATTCCGATAAAATCATCAAATACTTTCTTTAATTCAGCTGCCATAGTACCGAAATAGACCGGTGATCCGGCAATTATTCCCTCTGAAGAAAGAAAATCTTCTTCTGATACTTCACCTACTGATTTTACCAGACAATCAATATCCTTAACTTCCTGAACACCAGTTTCTATCTCATGAGCAAGTTTCTCTGTATTTCCTGTTTTAGAATAATACAATACTAATACCTGCATTATTTAACACCTTCCCTGTAATTTTTTAATTCTGCCAGCTATCGATATATTGCTGTTGTTCTTCTGATAATTTATCTATTTTTAGCCCCAGTGATTTTAGTTTTAAGCGGGCAACTTTATTATCAATTTCCTGTGGTACATCATAGACATGATTATCTAGATCTCTGTTTTTGAGTAAATAAAGTAATGATGCTGCCTGTAGGGCAAAACTCATATCCATAATTTCAACAGGATGACCATCAGCAGCTGCTAAATTAACCAGCCTACCTTCTGCCAATAAATATATATTGCGGCCATCAGACATTTTATATCTCTTTATATTTTTACGTGC
>CAYRVO010000304.1:0-2382 GCA_964427565.1 uncultured Halanaerobiales bacterium
CTTATTTGTATTCTATTACGTTATTGTAGCTGATGATACACCACCGGTCTGTCTGGCTGCATATGCAGCCTCAGGGGTTGCTAAATCCGACCCGGTCCGTACAGGTATCTTAGGTTTCAAGTTTGACCTGGCAGCATTTATTCTACCATATATCTTTATTTATTCTCCGACATTGTTGTTAATTGACACTACAATTCCATCAGTTATAATTGCATTTATTACAGCTACCATTGGTATGTATGCCCTTGCGGCAGGTATTCAAAACTATTTTGCTGCCAAAACCAATATTATAGAAAGAATAGCGATGTTTGCTATAGCTTTATTATTGATTACTCCTGATTTATGGTTTGATGTAATTGGAATTGTTGGTTTCTTTGTAATATACTTTATACAACGCCATCGGATGGGAAAAAGAATGATACCGCACATGAAAAGTTCAACAGGTAATGCAAAAAGTTCAAAAAATTGATTTAATTGATAAATTATAACGGTTTAAATAATGGAAGGTAAAAATATGAATAAAAAAATTTTTATATTTCCTACTATAGCAATTTTATTATTAGTCAGTTTGTTAATCCCAAGAATAACCATTTATAAGGGTGCTGAGGAAAAAGCCTTCTTTTCCCGCTTTATTTTCCCCGGACAAAGATTTGTTTTTAAATACCACCATTCTGTAGAAAAAACACCGGTGCACGAAATTTATAATGTAGCCTGGAATGGTACAATTATAATGGATAAAACAAAGTTTCAATCATATGGTGCCGGTCTACCACTACAGACAAAAAACTTTTCTAAACAAGGCAACTATTTCGTTATAGAAAATATGAATATAAAGTTGCCGGAAGTAATTATCAGAATATCAAAAACTCCCAATCAAACTGTAACAGTAGTAAATAAAAGGATTGTTTTAAATGATGTCGGTAAAGTGGGGGAGAAAATAACTATCAGGGTAAAACCACTTTATAAGAAAATACTATTTAATAATAAATAAATTTTAGCATAATTTTATGATTTCATACTCCCATAAGGGAGTTTTTCTTTTGTAATAAGGTATTTAAAGAAGCAAATTCATAATAAACATAAAAACCATCATTAAAAATGTACACCAGATCGAAGTTGATAAAGGAGAAGATAGCAATGATAATAATTGCTGATAATATGGTTTAATAACGAGGAATAACAGTATTTAAATTATTGTTTTTAAAAAGTTGTAATCTACGGCAAATTATATTATTATATTATTATCAAAATCTGTAATAAATCCAACAAAGTTTTTTGGAATTAATAAGGAGGGAATAGTCCTGTCTTAAGAATATGTACATAATATAAATGACCCTGCTGGAATTAATCATGCTTAAATTGCATGAAAAAGTTTAAACAGATATAAGCAATTAAAAATATAGATATTAAAAATTAAAGTTGAGGAGTGTTAATAATGAAACCTACTGTCAAACCAGTTAATCCCTGTTTTTCATCTGGACCCTGTGCTAAATATCCTGGTTTTAGTCTGGAAAAATTAAGTCAGACTCCTTTTGGGAGATCACACAGAAGTAAATTGGGTAAATCAAGATTGAGTGATGCTATAGAAAAGACTAAAGAACTGTTAAAACTTCCAGATGATTATCGAGTGGGAATAGTACCTGCATCTGATACTGGAGCAATGGAAATGGCTATGTGGAATCTGCTGGGTCCTCTGGGTATAGATGTGGTCTGTTTTGAATCATTTGGTAAGGACTGGGCTTATGACATACAGAATGAACTCAAATTAGAAGATGTCCGTATTTTAGACGCTGATTATGGAAAATTACCAGATTTATCTAAAGTGGATTTTAATAGAGATATTGTTTTCACCTGGAATGGAACCACAAGTGGGGTGAAAATACCAGATGGGAACTGGATAGATGATGATAGAAAGGGTTTAACAATATGTGATGCCACCTCAGCTGTGTTTGCCATGGATTTACCCTGGGAAAAACTTGATGTTGTTAGCTATTCCTGGCAGAAGGTAATGGGTGGGGAGGCTGCTCATGGTATGTTAATAATGTCGCCCCGGGCTGTAGAAAGGGCAAAAAATTATACCCCTTCCTGGCCTTTACCAAAGATTTTTAGACTCTTTAAGAGTGGAGAATTCAATGAAGGTCTTTATGAGGGGTCAACAATTAATACTCCATCTATGTTATGTAACCAGGATTATCTTGCAGCCCTGAATTGGGCAGAATCTATTGGTGGAGTTGAAGCCCTGATTGAGAGAAGTGAAAACAATTTAAGTGAAGTTGAAGATTTTGTACAGTCACATGATTGGATAGATTTTCTGGCAAAAAATAAAAAAATTCGTTCTAATACAAGTGTCTGTATGACACTGGAACTTTCAGAAAACAAATT
>CAYRVO010000305.1:0-2380 GCA_964427565.1 uncultured Halanaerobiales bacterium
GGAATCTCATCATCTGTTGCATACAAAATACAGGGCAAGACCTAAAAACTAGTTTGAGATTTTTTCTTGACACCATTGAAAATATCTATTATAATAATGTTGATAACTAAATAAAAATTATGAATATATATGGTGTGTTACTGTTTTGAGCAGGCATTAACCAGGAAAAGGTATGGATTATTATACCTTTCCTGGTTTTTCGTTTTTAACAGGGGGAGAAAAACATGTCCAAAGAGTTATCTTATGAAATTTACAAGATATTAAATAATAATGTCATTCTGGCCCGGGATATAAAAAAGGACAAGGAACTTGTCTTAGTAGGAAAAGGTATTGGGTTTGGACATAAAAAGAGTGAAATTATAAATATAAATAAAGAAGAGATAGAAAAATACTTTATAAATTATGATGAAAAAACTAAAACTGAATATTTACAATTAATTAGTGAATTAGATAGTGAAGTTATGGGAGTAAGTGAAGAAATAATAGCTTTTGCGGAAAAAACATTGAAGAGGCTAAATCCCCATATCCATATTGCCCTTACTGATCATATTAGTTTTGCTCTGGAGAGGTTAAAAAAAGGTCTAGAAATAAATAATCCGTTTACTGAAGAAATTAGGATTTTATATTCAGATGAATATAATGTTGGGATAAAAGCAGCTAATTTGATCAAAAAAAGATTAAAAATAGAGTTACCTGTATCCGAGATAGCCTTTATAGCTATGCATTTACATGCAGCAAGACAAAATAAAAAGGTAACAGAGACAGTTAAATATACTAATTTATTAAAAGAACTGGCGATTATGATAGAAGATAAATTGGATATAAATATGGATATAACAGATTTAAGTTATAAAAGATTAATTACTCATCTCAGGTTTTCTATAGATAGGATGGAAAAAGGAAAAACTATTAAAAATCCTTTATTGGATAAAATTAAAAAAGAGTTTAAACAGACATATGAAATAGCTTATGAAATAGGTGTTAAGATGGAAAATAAATTAAATATATCAGTAAATGAAGATGAACTGGGTTATATAACATTACATTTACATCGTTTACGAAATAATAAAATTAAATAGTGGGTGTGTTACTGATAAGATCAGGCATAAACCCTTTTAAACAGCTAACACTGTTTAGGGGTTTATGCTTTTTTATTATTTAAAAGGAGATGAAAGATTATGCTAAGAAGGTTACTGGATCTTAATTCGGCTGAGATGTTATCACTAAATAAAGATGAATTATTATCAGCAATAAAAAAATCTGAAGGGAGGGTTATAGTAAGTGAAGTAATTGGTTTAAATTCTTTATACAGTAATATAAGTAATACAGAGGTAGCGGCAGCTTTTGGTACAGATATGATAGTACTTAATAAATTTAATTTAGAAAAACCATTTTTCGCCGGTATACCTGATATTGAATCTAAGAATTTAGTAAGTGAAATAAAAAGATTATCTGGACGTCCTCTTGGTGTAAATCTTGAACCGGTGGATAAGAATATAGCAGATAAAATATGTATCCCTGAAGGAAGAAAAGGAACAGTTAAGAATGCTGTTAGAGCTGTGGAGCAGGGATTTGATTTTATTGATTTAACTGGTAATCCAGATACTGGTGTTAGTAATGACAGCATTATTGCGGCTATCAAAAATATTAACAGGGAAGTAGGGGATAAACTTATTATTATTAGTGGCAAGATGCATATGGCTGGTGTTCAGGAAAGTTATTTAAAAAAAGAGTTAATAGAAGAAATTATAGCAGCTGGTACAGATATACTTTTACTTCCCATGCCGGGTACTGTACCTGGGATTACTGTTGATGCTTTAAAACCAATTATCGATTTAGTGCACAAAAAAGGAAGATTAGTCATGAATGCTATTGGAACTTCTCAAGAAAGTTCATCAATTGATACAATAAAAAGACTTGCATTATGGAGTAAAATGTCAGGAGCTGATATTCACCATATAGGTGATGTAGGTTGTTCAGGAATGACTTATCCAGAAAATATCATGGCATTCTCAAATGCAATTAGGGGAAGAAGACATACTTACAGGAGGATGGCATTATCACTTAAAAGATAAATAAATTTGCTATGGAGGTGGTAATTAATAATTAGTTATGTTTTAAAATTTTTTAAAAAAATGAGGAGGAATTAATTAATGAAGAAATTATTTGGTCAATTACAGAGAATCGGTAAGGCTTTAATGCTACCTATAGCTGTGTTACCGGCAGCTGCACTGCTTTTACGTCTGGGGGCCCCTGATGTTTTTAATATTCCTTTTGTTATGGCAGCTGGTTCTGCAATATTTGATAATCTTGCTTTATTATTTGCAATTGGTGTAGCAGTTGGAATATCTTTTGATGGCTCAGGAGCCGCTGGTTTAGC
>CAYRVO010000306.1:0-2369 GCA_964427565.1 uncultured Halanaerobiales bacterium
AAGTAAATAATGTTCATGATTTTTTTCTAGGTGGCAGGAAAATGGGTGCCTGGATCTCTGCTTTTGCTTATGGAACAAGTTACTTTTCAGCAGTAATCTTTATTGGTTATGCAGGTAGTATTGGTTGGGGATTTGGTATATCAGCAGTTTGGATTGGAATAGGAAATGCTATTATTGGCAGCTGGTTGGCCTGGTTAGTTCTTGGCAAGAGAACTAGAGCTTTAACTCACAAGTTGGATGCATCAACAATGCCCGAATTTTTTGAGAAAAGGTATAACAGTAAATTTATGAAAATAGCTGCAGCAATTATTACTTTTGTTTTTCTTGTACCATATTCAGCTTCAGTTTATAAAGGTTTAGGTTATCTTTTTGCTACTACTTTTGGAATGCCTATTGATTATTATGTATATTGTATGTTAGCTATGGCAATATTGACAGGTGTATACTTATTATTAGGAGGCTATGTAGCAACAGCTCTTAATGATTTTATTCAGGGAATAGTTATGATTATAGGAATAATATTTATGCTTTATTTTGTAATATCTCATCCTGTAGTTGGTGGTTTTACTTCAGGACTTGAACAATTAAAAATTCTACCGGGTAATGGAGAAGACCTTGTTTCAGTTTTTAGTGGAATGCCTTTAAACTTGTTTTCATTGGTGATTTTAACCAGTCTTGGTGTCTGGGGTTTGCCACAAATGGTACATAAATTTTATGCAATAAAAGATGAAAAAGCTATTAAAACAGGAACTATTATTTCAACAGTGTTTGCAGCAGTAATTGGTATTGGTGCTTATTTAACCGGTGCTTTTGGTAGATTGTTCTTAAATAATGTTGCCCCCCAAAATATGGATATGGTTATGCCGATTTTGCTTGAAAAAGCATTACCTGATGCTTTATTGGGTATAATTATTATTTTGGTGTTATCGGCATCTATGTCTACACTGTCGTCATTGGTATTAGTATCCAGTTCTTCAATTACACTTGACCTTATACAGGGTACACTCTTTCCAAAAATGGAAAAAGATAAAGTAATGCTTATTATGAGGTTTTTATGTGCTGTATTTGTAGCATTGTCATTTATTGTAGCTGTTACACCTAATGCAATTGTTACTTTAATGTCTTTTTCCTGGGGAACAGTTGCCGGTTCATTTTTAGCTCCATTTATTTATGGTCTTTACTGGAAAGGTACAACCAAATTAGGGGCATGGTCAGGACTTATTTCAGGTTTTGTTTTATCAATTGGAGGCGCTATGTATTATGGTATGAATGCTAAAATGGCTCCTATAATTGGAACAGTTGCAATGTTAGTATCAATAGTAGTTGTACCAGTTGTTAGTTTAGTAACAGCTAAGCTCCCGGATACACATCTGGAAGAAATATTTTCCTATTTAAATGATTCTGTAGAAGAAAGCAGTTAAGGGACCTTTTTATGTTACTAACATATTATCAGTGACTATATTAATTAAAGCAAACAGGAGGTTAAATATTAATGATATGGAATAAAAAAGCTGAATGCTTAACTAGAAATGAAATGAAAAAAATACAGTTAAATAAATTGAAAAAATTAGTAGAATGGGCTTATCAAAAGGTACCTTTTTATAAAGAAAAATTTAATAAAATAAGATTAAAGCCCAAACATATAAAAACATTAAAAGATATAGAAAAAATACCTTTTACAAATAAAGATGATTTAAGAGATAATTATCCCTATGATTTGTTTGCAAAACCTATGAAAAAAATAGTTAGATTACATGCTTCTTCAGGTACAACAGGTAAACCAATTGTTGTGGGTTATACAAAAAATGATATAGCAACATGGAAAGAATGTGTTTCTAGGGTAATAACAGCAGCAGGAGGAAAAGAAGATGATGTAGCACAGGTAGCATTTGGATATGGATTGTTTACAGGGGGGTTTGGACTACATTATGGTTTAGAAAATATGGGAATAACAGTAGTTCCTGCTTCTAGCGGTAATTCAGAAAGGCAGTTAATGCTAATGAAAGATTTTGGGTCAACTATTTTGGTTAGTACACCTTCATATGCCCTGTATCTTGCAGAATTAACTAGAGAACTGGGAATATCAAAAGAAAAATTAGATCTTCGACTTGGATTATTTGGTGGAGAAGGTCATACAGCTGCTATGAGAGATGAAATAGAAAAAAAATGGGGTATATTAGCAACAGAAAATTATGGACTTAGTGAAATAGTTGGACCAGGTGTATCAGGTGAGTGTGAATATCAAAATGGTATGCATATTAATGAAGATCATTTTTATCCAGAAGTAATTAATTCAAAAACAGGTGAAACAAAGAATTATGGAGAAAAAGGTGAATTGGTATTAACTACACTTACTAAGGAAGGAATAC
>CAYRVO010000307.1:0-2358 GCA_964427565.1 uncultured Halanaerobiales bacterium
ATTAAAATCAGATTTAAAAGAATACCTGACATTAAAAAAATGAGGTTAAATAAAGGTTAGTGATTGAAAATTTATAGGTATATTTTTTTTATTTATTTTTTCATAAATTTTTTTAGAAAAGAAGTATAGTAATAAAAAGAGGAGAGAGATTATGAATATTACTGATTTATCACATATTGTTCATACAGATATGCCAGTTTTTCCGGGAACTGAAAAGCCAGTTTTTAAAAAGGCCAATACACTGGAAAATGATGGTTTTAAAGAGATGAAAATAACTATGTACTCTCATACAGGTACCCATATAGATGCCCCTGCACATATGATAAATAATGGTAAATATCTAGATGATTTAAATGTAGGACATTTTATTGGGAAAGCCACTATTATAGATTTTTCAAATAGGAATAAGAAATTAATAAATATAGAGAGCTTAAAGCAATACAAAGAAAGAATAAAAAATGTTGAGTTTATTATTATAAAAACAGGATGGAGTAAATACTGGGGTGATAAAAAATATTTCGGAGAGTTCCCTTCTTTAACTGAAAGATCTGCTAAATGGTTATCACAATTTGAATTAAAAGGAATTGGAATTGATGCAATTTCAGTTGATAATATAAAATCGACTACATTTACGGTTCATAAAGTCTTGCTCTCAAAAGACATTATAATTATAGAGAACTTAACAAATCTGGATGCTATCAATAAAAATTATTTTATTTTAAATGTTTTGCCTTTGAAAAACAAAAATGCTGATGGTTCTCCTGTAAGAGCTATAGCTATAGAAGATTATAATAACTATCAACACTTATCGTCCTAGCTTAGTATCCAATATTTGATATAAGTTGGGGTAGGGGGTAATAAGAATTTATATGTCAGGAAAACTTATATCTACTATATCAAATGAAGAATATTCTTTTGCCAGAATTAAAGAATTTACTGATAATAATGAATCACTGGAAGTTTTCATTCCCAATATAGAAAAAGCAAGAATAAAGTCTGGTAAATATTTGTGGGAAAGGTTTAGGGATTTTTTACCTTTTACTGAAATGGATAAAAAATATTCATTAGGAGAAGGAGATACACCACTTATACCAGCTGGTAAAGATATACAGAACTATACTGGTATTAATAATTTGTATTTTAAAAATGAAACCCAGAATCCAACCTGGAGTTTTAAAGACAGAGGTTCTTTGGCCTGTATATTTATGGCAAAAGAGATGGGTGAGAATGTAACGGCAACTATTTCAACAGGTAACATGGGGAATTCGATATCTGCTTATGGTGCTAGAGCTGGTATTAAAGTAATTGTTTTTGTTCCAGAATTCACAGCCATTGAGAAGATAAAAGCAATGACTATTCATGGAGCAGATGTTTTTAAAGTAAAAGCTCCTGAATATTCATCTATGAAAAAAAGTATATTAGAATTAGCATCAGAATTAAATTTAAGGATTATTTCTGGAAATGGCCCTATTAGGGTTGAAGGTTATAAATTGACTTCTTTTGAAATTTATGAACAAATGGAAGGGACCATTCCTGATTATATTGCTGTACCTACATCTGCCTGTGGTCATATTAGAGGTATTTTTAAGGGCTTCAAAGAATTGCACACAGCAGGTATTATTAAAAAGTTACCAAAAATGATAGTTGTGCAGGCTAAAAACAATTGTCCAATAGTTAAAGCAATTAAAAAAGGAAAAGATAATGTTATTCCTTTTTCTAATTTTGAAACTATAGCAGAAGCGATTACAAGTGGTAATCCTATTGGTGGTAAGGAAATTATTTGTAAAGCAAAACAGTTTAATTGGTTAGCTGAAGATGTTTCAGAAGAAGAAATACTTATATCACAGAAAATATTGGGGCAGGGAGGTTACTTTGTAGAACCAGCTGCAGCAACTTCTATATATGCTGTTAAAAAGCTCAAAGAAAAAGGGAAAATCAAAAATAATGAAAGAGTTTTGCTTATTTTAACTGGAGCTGGGCTTAAAGATTTTAATGTATTTAAAAAACATAACTTTAATGTATTAAATACTAATATGAGGAATATAAAAATGGATATAAAAAAACTTTTAAAGTAAAATAAAGATGAGTAAATTAAAACAAAAATATTATAATAAGGAGCAGTTACTGTAGCTAAATAGTTGATAGGAGATGGCTATGGTTTTACTTTAGGAAATGAGACATATACAGACAGATGAAAATAATATGCCAGGTATATTTTTTTTTGTTTTTTTTAGATAATGTTTAAAAGTTATAAAAGAATATCAATCACCCTATCATTAAAATATTGTGAAAAATGAAAAAACAAGAACAAAGTGTGCGATATTATACTGAAATATATATTAAATAAATTTATAATAT
>CAYRVO010000308.1:0-2323 GCA_964427565.1 uncultured Halanaerobiales bacterium
ATAAAAGCTGGACGGGCTGGATTAATAATCCTCAAGAAGTAAAAAAAAGATCACTTAATGCCTACAAAAAAATTGAAAACAAGGATATTAAATAATTTATCTAGAATAAGTATTTGAAAAGGAGTTGAAAGAAAATACTACATACCGTCTCTATGACTGGAACCGGACTAACAGTAAATTATATTTAGAAAGCAAAGGATTTAAAAACAGAGATATACATAAAATAGCAGGTATTAAAATCTGGAATAATAAGTTATGAATTAAATGTATATAAAAACATTTTTGAGTACATATTAATACTAGAAGTCATCAGTAATCGAGCGCAGATTAATCCCGGTCTCAGAGAGAGATCGGGATTGGTCGAGCAAAGGCTATTGCAGATCAAAAAAGATTTGCAGTAGCCGGCGCGCAGATCAGTATAGGCTGTCAAATATCCATCATAGTCCAGTAGACTGTGGTGGATATGTCAACGGTTTATGCTGGTCGAGCTAAGACTATGGTAGGTTCAGTAGTGATCTGTAATAGTCGAGAGATTATTGCAGGTTACAAGAATGGTTTCTCAACAAATAGTTTGCAATTTAAACAAAGATTGTAAATATACTTTGAAACGGGATCCCATACCATGTTTGATCTACCATAGTCGAGCAAAGGTTATTGTAGGTTCAAAACGTATCTGTAGTAGTCAAAAGATTACTGCAGGTATCTCAGGATCTGCAGTAGCCGGAGCAAAGATTGCTGATGGCTTTTTTAATATTCTATTTCCCATTCACCCGTCTTCATATACATAACCCTTTCACATACATTTGTTGTATGATCACCAATTCTTTCAAGAAAACGACTAACAAACATTAAAGCAATAGCCTGTTTTATTGTTGATGGATCCTCCATCATAAATGTTAATAGTTCCCTTAAAATCTGTTCATCAAGAATATCTATCTGTTCATCTTGTTTAGCAACCTCTGCCGCAAGATCTACATCCTGTTTTACAAACGCATCAAGACTTTTCCGCAGGCGGGTAGTTACTATTTCCGACATTCTTGGTATATCAATTAAAGGTTTAATAAATTCTTCCTGACCTATTTGAAAGACTTTATCTGCAATATTACTGGCATGGTCACCAATACGTTCTAAATCGGTTGCCAACTTAGAAATTACAATTATCGTCCTTAAATCCCTGGCAACAGGTTGTTGTAAAGCAATTAATTTAGTACACATTTCTTCCAGTTTTACTTCATATTCATCTATTTGATCATCCTGTTCTATTATTTTTCCTGCAAGATCATGGTCTTGATCAACAAGTGCTTTTACACTTTTACGTATAGACTCTTCAACCATACTTCCCATCTTTAACATTTCATTTTTTAAACCTGTTAATTCCTCATTAAAATTTTTCCTCATATTTTCACTCCTCAAAATTTAACCAAACCTACCAGTAATATAATCTTCTGTTCTCTGATCAGATGGATTTTCAAATATCTGCTGTGTCTCATCAAATTCAATAAGTTCCCCCATAAGAAAAAATCCAGTATTATCAGAAACCCTTGCTGCCTGCTGCATACTATGTGTTACTATTACAATTGTATAATTCAATTTCAAATCTTCTATTAATTCCTCTATTTTGGCCGTTGCTACAGGATCCAGTGCCGAGGCCGGCTCATCCATAAGTAAAACTTCTGGTTTTACTGCCAGAGCACGGGCAATACATAATCTCTGCTGCTGCCCTCCCGATAAACCCAGGGCAGACATATCTAATCTATCATGTACTTCATCCCATAATGCTGCTCCTTTTAAACTGTTTTCTACAACTTCATCAAGGCTAATATTTTCTCTTAGCCCATGTAACCTTGGACCATAGGCAACATTATCATATATTGATTTGGGAAAAGGGTTGGGTTGCTGGAAAACCATTCCCACCTTTTTTCTTAATTGTACTACATCAATATTCTCATTATAAATATTTTTACCATCTAGCATTACTTCACCGTCAACTTTTGTTCCTTCAATTAAATCATTCATTCTATTTAAAGTTCGTAAAAAAGTAGATTTACCACAACCTGATGGCCCTATTAAAGCAGTAACTTTATTTTTATGTATAGGTATATCTACTTTTTCCAAGGCCTGGAAATCATTATAATAAAAATCCAGATCTTCTACAAACATCTTGTTTACATTATTCATATTTTATTACCCCTTTCACACAATACAACATTACAATTTAAGTATAACAATAATATGTTAATTAGTTATTATCTATTCGTTTTCCTATCAAATTTAACCCTTAATACAATAGCTACTAAATTTATTAATAAAACAAGAGCCAGTA
>CAYRVO010000309.1:0-2310 GCA_964427565.1 uncultured Halanaerobiales bacterium
AAAAAGAGGTCTGGAAAAATCTGTTTCTACAATTATAACCCAGGTTGTTGTGGACAGTAATGATCCAGCTTTTTCCAATCCCAGTAAACCTGTTGGCAGTTTTTATAATAGGAAAGAAGCAGATAGATTAAGTAAAGAAAAAGGATATTATATGAAAGAAGATGCTGGCCGTGGTTATAGAAGAGTGGTTCCCAGTCCATTACCGGTAGACATAGAAGAAAAAGAAATAATTAAAAACCTCATAGATAATGAATATGTCGTAATTGCCTGTGGGGGTGGGGGGATTCCTGTTATTCGAAAAGGTGAATTTTTGCAGGGTGTTTCAGCTGTCATAGATAAGGATTTTGCAAGTGAAAAGCTTGCAGAACTTATAAATGCAGATATATTATTAATTTTAACAGCAGTAGAAAAAGTAGCAATTAACTATGGTACTGTACGGGAAAAATGGCTTACAGAAATGAGTGTAGAAGAAGCAAAAAAATATTGTAAGCAAGGACATTTTGCAGCAGGGAGTATGTTACCAAAAGTTAAGGCAGCAGTTAAATTTGCAGAAAGTAGTAATCACAGGAAGACTGTAATAACTTCACTTGCCAGGGCAGAGGCAGCTATATCAGGAGATGATGGTACATTAATTAAATAAATTGATTTTACGTATAATAAACGTTATAATAATAAATGAGATAAGTTATCCTGATAAGCTGTTCTCAAGGAGGATTAATAATGCAATTAATTAAAACAAAAAAAGATCGCTGCCATGAATGTTATGCCTGTGTTCGTAATTGCCCTGTGAAGGCAGTACGTGTAAAAGATGGTCAGGCCGAAGTGCTTAATGAAAGATGTATTAATTGTGTTAATTGTTATAATGTTTGTAATCAGGATGCCAAAAAAATTGTTGATTATAAATCAGAGGTTGAAGAATTATTGGATAGTGAACGGGAAGTTATTGTCGGTATTGCTCCCAGTTTTCCTGCTTATAATGCTAATATAAACCTCAAAGATTGGGAAAATATATTAACAAGTATAGGTTTTTCAAAAATGTATGAAGTAGCATGGGGTGCCCAATTAATGACCCGTAAATATATAGAATATTTACAGAAGACTGAAAAGCCGGTAATAAGTACTGCCTGTCCAGTAATTGTCAAATTGGTAGAGAAATATTATCCGGATTTAGTTTCTTATCTGGCACCTATTGTATCTCCCATGGAAGTTCTTGTGAATTATATAAAGAGAGTGGAAGGGCCTGAAAAAGAAATTGTATTGATTGGTCCCTGTCATGCTAAAAAAGCTGAATTTGCAGATAATGAAGATGTTGAAGCTGTCTTGACTTTTACTGAGATTAGTACTATATTAAAACAACATGGTAAAGATATAGATATCCAGGATAGTAGTAATAAAACTGAAGATAATATTAATAAAAGTACTAACTATAGTAATAAGTCAAAACCGGAAAATATTGCTAGAGAAATTCCCTTG
Source organism: uncultured Halanaerobiales bacterium (assembly GCA_964427565.1). Classification (GTDB taxonomy): domain Bacteria; phylum Bacillota; class Halanaerobiia; order Halanaerobiales; family JADQBU01; genus CAYRVO01. The sequence goes on from CAYRVO010000309.1 coordinate 1,474, forward strand.
GCGGGTGGTTTACTTAAAGGAGTATGTGAAGATTGTGATAAAAAAAATTATATAAAAGTTGAAGGTCATGAAAAAATTGTAGAATTATTTAATTTAATGGATGAGGGTAAAATAAAGCCTAAATTTATTGATGCTTTATATTGTGAAGGATGTATCAATAGTCTTGATCTTAAAGAGAATAATTTCTATCAGAAGGAAATTGCGCTTAATAATTTTATTAAAAATACTGAGATTTCCTCTAAAATAGACTATCACCAGGAATATTATCAGGATATTAATTTCAAAAAAGGATTTAAAAGAGATTATCAGTGTTTACCACAACCTGATGAAAGTGAAATATGGGAAATATTGAATAAAACAAATAAATATGAAGAAAAAGATCTGTTGAACTGTGGTGCATGTGGTTATAACACTTGTTGGGATAAGGCAATTGCTGTTTATCAGGGATTGGCAGAAGTAGAAATGTGTTTACCATATCTTATATCAGAGAAACGTTCAGAGATAGAAACGGTAAGTGAATTGAACAATGAACTGGACAATATAATAAACTCTTCTTATGATGGAATGGCTGTAATAAGTAATGAAGGAAGAATAATCAGAATAAATGATTCATATTTGAATATGATAGGTATTTCACATGATGAAATTATTGGTCGTTATTTAAGGAAGCTGGAAAATGAAAGAATCCTATATCCCTCTGTATCTTTGTTGAGTCTTGTGGAAAAAAGGAGTATAACACTGGTTCAAAATACAAAAAATGGCAAAAGAATACTTGTTACCGCTACTCCTCTTTTTGAAAATGATGATCAAATTAAAAGAGTCATTGTTAATGCCAGA
>CAYRVO010000310.1:0-2302 GCA_964427565.1 uncultured Halanaerobiales bacterium
AATGTTTTTAATCTAAACTAAAGGAAAAATAAAAATGAGCAAAAAAAATTCAGTAAATAAAAGTAAAAAAGAAAGAGAGTATCTTGAGCATATAAAAAAATATCCAGAACAAGTGGGTTGGCAAGGACATAATGGACTTTTAATTACACCTCAATTTGGTCAACGCCAACGTATAGCACCAATCTTTATCAAGAGTAAGGTATTTGAATTTACTGATAATCGCAAACATGTCTGGATTGAAGATTTTTGTAATATTTGTAGAAAATGCGAAAAAGCCTGCCCACCCCAGGCGATTTATTCTAATAAAAAAACTTCTACTAAAAATGTTTCAGGACTTTGTCAAACCAGAACTTGTATCGATCGCACAAAATGTTATCCCCAATTTAACAAAGATGGATTCTTTGCAATCTTTTCCTAAGAGTTATAAATCTTTTATTTATAATCTCTAAAATATTTATTTGCTTCAGACCTAAAAAGATAATACCCAATAATTAAAAACACTATAATTTCAATAATAATAGTCATTTCAAATTGAAAAAATATGAATTTGTACATTCGAGCCAAAATACCCCAAACTAGGTAAAGAAATCTACCCCAGTTTTTCCCCTTTAATATTGCAAAGCCACTAATTAAAGTAATAATCATTCCAAAATACATTATGATATATTGAAATGGTAAAGGTAAAAAACTTATCTCTAATAATTTTTTATGCTTATCTTTATATACGGGATTAAACAAAATAAATGTATTAACTATTAAAGTGAAAGTAGCCATAACAATTAATAACCAGCAAACTACTGTTATAGATCTAGGCCTACTGTTAATTTTTACCACTCCTTTCATTTTTGTGAAAAGTTTTAATATATTAAATCAGCATGTCACATAACGTCCACAGTGTTCCCGACGTAGACGTTGGTTAGAACATAATACCTCAACATTAGCGAATTAAACTTCTGAAAAATATTTTTCGGAAGTTTTTCCGTTTTTAGCAAAATCTCTACTTTTTATTGAAACATCTGCCGGTTATATCTATTCTATGTTTGGCGCGGTGATTGCAATAAATAACTGATATCTTTAAAGTATACTTACTTAAACCTGCAAACACCGTGGCAAAGGCTATGTTCCGAAGGTCTAAAGCGCAAATACTCAATTGTAAAATTATGTTAGGTTTAATAGGTATAGCATCTTAAAAAGTGTAAATAGTATTCAAAACATCTCTATAACCAGCAATCTCTCCTTCTGAACGATCTTTAAGTATTGTGTCATCTTTCATTATTTCTTTCAAACGTTTGTCTGTAACAACTATACAACGTCCCTGGTATTATATTATCATAACACATCAATATGTCATAATATATAAAAAGAATTTATAGATATTATGAAAGGGGGATGAAAAATGGCCAATAAAATATATATCGTAAAATCTGGTGATACTTTATATAAAATTGCTCAGAAATATAATACCACTATTTCTAAGATTTTAGCAGACAACCCAGATATTGAAAACCCAAATCTGATTTACCCGGGGAAAAGAATAATACTGAATAACCCGAAAAATGAGAAATGTAGCTATAAACCATTCCCGGAACAAAATGGAATAGATTTTTCTTCAGTGAATTATATTTGTTCTGAAAAACTAAGAAATATAAGACTAGAAAAAGCAATAATAGATGTTTTCAATCTTGATCAAACAGTAGATAGTGTAAGATATTATTATAATAATATCGATCTAAATGATGACAGAAAAGAAGAAATCTTTGTTTATCTAGTTGGTTCATATGTCTGCGGTACAGGTGGATGCAGTTCAGCTATCTTTGAAAAATCAAATGGGAGATATGTTCTTCTGTCAAGGTTTTCTCTCGTAAATAATCCTGTTTTAATAAGTAATAATAAGACCAACGGCTACAAGAATATTATTATGTATGTAGCAGGAGGAGGAATAAAAATTTTTTATGCAATATTGCAATATAATGGCACAACATATCCTAGTAATCCCTCTGTTCAAAGCAAAGTAAAACCAGGCGCAAAACTATCAGGAAAAGGAATCGTAGCTGATGATATTACTATGAATCCTGGAATAAAACTTTAGTAGAACATTCCAAGTCATCAATTATTTAAATGATGTTACTTTAATGAATGTATTGTATAGGTCTATTTATTACTGATTTATTTCACGTTTAAATTAACTATTTTTTTAGAAGCTCCGTTTACTCTACTTACGATGTTTACAGGAGTTAGTGTAAATTAAGCCGGAAGTTAATATCAAGTATCTTTTTCCTTTTTTCTTCTTCTTGCATATTAT
>CAYRVO010000311.1:0-2296 GCA_964427565.1 uncultured Halanaerobiales bacterium
GTTTATCACCTCTTATAACTTAATTTATATAACTAACTTTTTTTAAAGCTTCTTTTATGTTTTCTACATCAGGCATACCATAACTTTCCAGTTTTCCATTATAGGGTATTGGTGTTTCCAGACCAGCAACTCTCTGTAGAGGAGCATCCAGATAATAAAATGCTTCACTTTCCATAATCTTAGCAGCAATTTCTGCTCCAAAGCCACACCTTTTAACAGCCTCATGTACTACAACCAATCTACCTGTTTTTGATACAGATTTTACTATTGTCTCTTCATCAAAGGGAACAAGTGTTAAAGGATCTATTACTTCTACCCCTATTCCTTCTTCCTTTTCGATTGCTTCTGCTGCCTGTAAAGCCCTGGGTAACATATATGAATTAGCAACAACCGTAACATCTTTTCCTTCTTTTTTTATATCTGCTTTTCCAAAGGGAATTGTATATTCTTCTTTCGGTACTTCTCCTTTAAAATTATAGGCCATCTTTTGTTCTACAAACATAACTGGATTATTATCCTCGATAGCTGTCTTAAGTAATCCCTTTGCATCATAGGGTGTAGAAGGCATTACTATCTTCAATCCAGGTACATGCATAAACCAGGATTCAAGACTCTGTGAGTGTTGAGCAGCACTTCCTCTACCACCTCCACCCTGAGCACGGATTACAAGTGGAACTTCAACTTTACCTCCAAACATATATCTGATTTTGGCTACCTGATTTACAATCTGATCCATAGCTACTGTTGCAAAATCTATATACATTAATTCAGCAATAGGTCGCATACCGGTTATAGCAGCCCCCAGTGCACTACCAATAATTCCTGCTTCCGATATAGGTGTGTTTCTTATTCTTTCCGCTCCAAACTCCTCAAGTAAACCATCTGTTACTCCATAAACTCCACCGTGTTCAGCTATATCTTCTCCCATCACAAACACATTTTCATCTTTTTTCATTTCTTCCCTGATAGCTTCTCTTAAAGCTTCTCTCTGGGTTATAGTTCTCATAGTTTATCATCCTTCCTGGAATAATATATCAGGCATATATATCTTCAAATATACTTTCTACTTCCGGCTCGGGACTCTTTCTTGCAAATTGTATTGCTTCTTGCATATCTTCTTTTAATTTTTCTTCTATTTTTTCTAATCTACGTTCATCAATACCCATATCTATTAACTTTTCTGTAAGATACTTAATTGGACATTTTTCTTTCCATTTTTCTACTTCTTCTTTGTCGCGGTAAACACAAGGATCACCAACAAAATGACCCTCCCAACGGTAAGTTTTAGCTTCTATTAAAGTAGGACCATTACCAACCCGCGCTCTCTTTACTGCTTTATTAACTGTTTCATAAACTTCTTCTATTTTATTACCATCTATTATTTCTCCCGGAATATCATAACTCTTTGCCCTTTCAGCAATATCTTCTACTGCCACCAACTTTTCTGCGGGACCTGTTAATCCATATAAATTATTTTCACATAAATATATTACAGGTAAATCCCAGATAGCAGCCATATTTAACGATTCATGAAAAAGCCCCTGATTTGTAGCACCATCACCAAAAAAACAGATTGTTACCTGCTCACTATTACGCATCTTAGCTGATAATCCCGCTCCAGTAGCAATCCCCAGTCCACCACCTACTATACCATTTGCACCCAGTATACCAATTTCTGGATCGGCAATATGCATTGAACCACCTTTACCTCCACTGTAACCAGTAGCTTTACCTAGCAATTCAGCATACATCTTTTTTATATCTCCACCTTTGGCTATACAGTGGCCATGGCCGCGGTGTGTACTCGTAATATAATCATTTTCCTTTAGGTTTTCGGCAGCACCAACCGCAATTGCTTCTTCACCTATGTACATATGCATTGGCCCCCGGACAAGACCCTCATTAAAAAGTTTAATAGCATTTTTTTCAAATAATCTTATTTTTTGCATTTCTTTGTACATCGCTAAAAATTTATCCTCTGTTATCTTCATTATTTTCCCTCCCTTGAATAACTCTAAAAATACTTTTATATATATCATTCATTAATTTTAACTGTTAACTGTTACCAGTTAAAATTAAAAAAATTACCCGAAAGTATATGTATCAAAATTAGAAAGTATTATTTCCTTAGCATGTTCAATATGTTCATTCATTAATTGAGTAGCTTTTTTTAAATCCCTTTTCTTAACAGTTTTAAAAATCTCAAAATGCTCCTGATACGCCTCTCTGGCTCTCTCTATATGAGATAAATCAATAATCCTATAAAAAATATACTGATTACTATATTTTTTTATCA
>CAYRVO010000312.1:0-2291 GCA_964427565.1 uncultured Halanaerobiales bacterium
TGACGAAATTGAAGCAGATGAGGTTTTTACAAGATTAATGGGTTCCAATGCTCGTCTGCGTAAAGAATTCATCTTTGAAAATGCGGATATGGTTGAGGAACTTGATGTGTGAATTACAATAATTAATAAAGATTTATATTTTTATATAAAATACTGTTTGGGTTATAATTTAAAGAACACCTTCGTTAACGAAGGTGTTTTACTAGTTTGCTTAGAAAAAATACATTTATTTAATAAAATTTTAACCTTACAATTATTATTAAAAAATATATCATATATTGTTGAAAATTAAGGAAAAATATGCTACAATAATATATAATGTGACGAAATATGAGTTTAAATGTAAAAAAATAATAGAAATAAACAATTTGTAATAAATATTAATTTTATAAATTATAGAGTATATTTTACTAGAAAATTATTAAAATAGAATATTTGTAAAGGCAAACCTTTTGAAAAATAGGGACGCAAAACTTTGGATCTACGGGAATTTTTTCCTATGATTGCCAGGGTGCCAAGGGAATGTAAATAATTGCCGATGGCATTTTTTAATGCTATGGGCATTTTTTATTATCAATAAGGGGGGATGGATACTAATTATATGTGTTTTATATATTTCTTTATAAATTAGTAGATTATAATCAGTATTAATAATAAAATATTTATTAAAGGGTGGTAAAAATTGATAAAAAGTTTAAAAGGTAAATTGATGATTGTAATTGCTTTATTGGTTTTGGTACTTATTGCTGGTAGTTCTTTCTTTCTATACAATCAATCACGAAGTATATTACAGGAGACAATTTTTGATAATGCAGAACGTCAGGCAGAGGATAATGGAAAAATAGTTACAAACTGGTTGCAGGGAGTAGAAAACCAGATAAATGATATATCTAAAACACCTGTTGTTAGAAATATGAGCTGGATGCAACAGAAAAGTTTATTAAGTGACATCTCACAAAAATATGATTATTTTAATGGTATATATGTAGCTGACAAAAATGGTGATTTTAATATTACCAATGGTTCAGCAGGTAATATTGGTGATAGAGATTATTTTCAAAAAGCAATGCGCAGTGGTGAAGCAGTAATATCAGAACCAATGGTAAGTAAAGCTACAGGTGAGCAGATTATTGCTATAGGTAGCCCTATTTATGAAAACAATAATATTGTTGGTTTTCTGGGAGCCACTATCTCTTTAAATTACTTACAGGAACTTGTAAAAGACATGAATATAGGTGGATATGGTTATGGCTGGTTAATAAATAGTAACAAGAAAACAATAGCCCATCCTGAAGAAAAATATCTCGGCAATAAAAGTATTTTAGATAATGCAAATCAGCAATTAAGGGATATAGCAGATAAGATGGCTGCAGGTAAAAAAGGTGTACATAAATATGTACTTAATGGTGTAGAAAAAAATCTTGCCTATGCCCCGATTAATTTAACAGGTTGGTCTGTGGCAGTTGGTGCAGATAGTAAAGATGTATTATCACCTTTGAAAGTAATTCGTAATAGCAGTTTTATAATTGGAGTTATAGCAATTGTAATTGGTTCAATAATTGCGTTTTTTATAGCAATGTATATAGCTAATCCTATTAAAACAGCTACTGAACAGGCAGAATTAATAGCAGATGGTGATTTAACAAGTGAAATACCGGAAAAATTATTGAACAGAAAAGATGAAATTGGAGTATTAGCAAAAGCATTTTCCACAATGACAACTAATTTAAAAGGTATGGTAGGCAAAGTAGCTGATATATCCTCTAATCTTTCTGCCTCAAGTGAAGAACTATCAGCATCAGGTGAAGAAGTAGCAGCATCCGCAGAACAGGTCGGTAATGCTATTCAGGAAGTAGCTTCCGGAGCAGAAGAACAATCAGCTCAGGTTGAAGAAACAAGCAGTACCATTAATGAACTGGCAGAACAGATTGATGATGTAAGCAATATGTCAGAAGAGATGGATGAGCAGGCAGATAATGTAATGAATAATATAGACGAAGGTAATCAATCTATAAATGCTTCAGTTGACCAGATTCAGGATGTAAAGAGTAATTCCACTGAAGTGGCAACAACAATAGATAAACTGGGTAATCTATCCGAAGAGATAGGAGAGATTGTAGAATTGATTAATGATATAGCAGCTCAGACCAATTTACTGGCTTTAAATGCAGCAATAGAAGCAGCAAGGGCAGGGGAAGCTGGTAGAGGATTTAGTGTAGTTGCTGATGAAATAAGAGAACTGGCAGAAGAGTCAGCACAGGCTACTGAACAGATAGCAGGTTTAATCAAAG
>CAYRVO010000313.1:0-2289 GCA_964427565.1 uncultured Halanaerobiales bacterium
AGTAAAGTGGATAGCCCCGATTTTTGTTTATCCAGGAAGTAAGGAGTTAGAACATTTGGTTGCAGGTGCATATCGGGTATTAGTAGGAGAAGAAGAAGCAAAAGATTATTGTCAGGGAAAAATAAACGAGGTACTTCTAAGCCAGTTATAAGTAAATATAACTTAATATTCATATAATATATAACGATATTATGTAATGTAAAACGAGGAGGGAATACTATGAAAAAAATATTATCTGGAAATGAAGCAATTGCCAGGGGAACTTATGAGAGTGGGGTGAAAGTTGCTACTGCATATCCAGGAACCCCCAGTACTGAAATACTGGAAAATATTGTGCAATACAAGGATGATATATACTGTGAATGGTCCCCGAATGAAAAAGTAGCAATGGAAGTTGCTATTGGAGCTTCTTATGGTGGTGTAAGAACACTGGTTGCTATGAAACATGTAGGTCTTAATGTAGCGGCTGATCCTTTTATGACACTTTCTTATACAGGTATTAATGGAGGGATGGTAGTAGTAAGTGCTGATGACCCGGGTATGCATAGTTCACAGAATGAGCAAGATAGCCGTCATTACGCAAGATTTGCTAAAATTCCATTATTGGAACCATCTGATAGTCAGGAAGCAAAAGATTTTGTGGAATATGCAATGGATATTAGTGAAAGTTTTGATACACCTGTATTATTGAGATTAACAACAAGAATTTCTCATTCCAAAACAGTTGTGGAATTGGGAGAGAGAATTGAATTTGATGTCCCAGAAGAATTTGAAAAAAATCCAGAAAAATTTGTTATGGTACCTGCAAATGCCAGAAAAAAACATAAAAATGTAGAAAAAAGACTAAAAAAACTTGAAGAATATGCTAATAAAAGTGAATTAAATAAAATTGAGTGGGGAGATAAAAAAATAGGGATTATAACTTCCAGTGTTGCCTATAATTATGCCCGGGAAGTATTTCCCTCTGCATCTATATTAAAATTAGGTTTATCTTATCCATTACCAGGAAAGAAAATAAGAGAATTTGCAGAGAATGTAGATAAGTTATATGTAATAGAAGAACTTGATCCTTTTATGGAAAAAGAAATAAAAGCTATGGGAATAGATGTTATCGGAAAGAGTAAATTACCTAAATTATACGAATTTAATAATAAAATTGTTAAAGAAAGTTTTGAAGATAATAAGGTTACTAAAGAAAAAAATATAGATAATGAAAAAAATCTGCCTGAAAGGCCTCCTGCATTATGTCCGGGTTGTCCTCATAGAGGAGTATTTTACTCCCTTAATAAGCTGGATGTAATAGTTACAGGAGATATTGGTTGTTATGCATTAGGCGTTGCACCACCACTTTCAGCAATGGATTCTATTGTATGTATGGGAGCAAGTATAGGTAATGCATTTGGTATCGAACTGGCAATGGGTGAAAAGATTAAAGGAAACATTGTTGGTGTAATAGGAGATTCTACCTTTATGCATTCCGGTATAACTGGATTAATTGATATTGTATATAATAAAGGTGCTTCAACAATTATAATTCTTGATAATAGGATAACTGCAATGACAGGGCATCAGGAAAATCCTGTAACAGGTAAAACACTTATGGGGGAAGACACTGTAGCTGTAAATATAGAAAAAATATCAGAAGCAATTGGAGTTAAAAACATTAAGGTTATTGATCCATATGATATATCAGAGACTCAAAATACAATCAAGGAAGAGATTGCTAAAGATGAAATTTCTGTAATAATTGCCCGTCGACCCTGTGCTTTACTAAAGTCAGTTAAAAGGGAAAAACCATTTTATGTTGATATTGATCAGTGCAAAGACTGTGGAAAGTGTCTGGATTTAGGCTGTCCTGCTCTTGTAAAAGGAGAAGATACAGCAATTATTAATGATTATTTATGTACTGGATGTGGGGTTTGTACTCAGGTATGTCCTTTTGATGCTATTAAGAAAGCTGGTGATAAGGATGAATAAAATAACTAATATAACAATTGTAGGTGTAGGTGGACAGGGAGTTTTACTGGCCAGTGAAATAATTTCTCTTGCTGCTTTAAAGGATGGTTATGATGTAAAAAAATCTGAGGTCCACGGAATGGCCCAGCGCGGGGGAAGTGTTGTTACTAATGTAAGATTTGGAGATAAAATATATTCTCCAATTATTGCAGACGGTGAAGCAGATATATTACTTGCTTTTGAAAAATTAGAAGCCTTGCGCTGGTTAAGTTATCTTAAGGAAGATGGTAAAGTAATTAGCAGTACCCAGAGAATAGATCCAATTCCAGTTGG
>CAYRVO010000314.1:0-2282 GCA_964427565.1 uncultured Halanaerobiales bacterium
TAATTTCTCATTAGAACATCCCCGGTATATTCATACCACCGGTTACTTTACTCATTTCACTATTTACCTCTTCCTGCATCTCCCGCATTCCTTCATTCACAGCAGCTAAGATAAGGTCTTCTAACATCTCTACATCTTCAGGATCTACTGCTTCCGGATCAATTTCCAGATCAACAAGTTCCTGTTTGCCATTTACTACCACTTTCACAACTCCACCACCGGCTGTTGCTTCTTTAGTTCTATCTTCCATTTCCTCCTGCATTTTTTTCATTTTAGCCTGCATTTGTTGTGCCTGTTTCATTAATTTATTCATATTCATTAATAAAACCCCCCTGGTTTTCTAATATCTCCTGATCGACTTCTATTACCTGTCCCTCAAAAATACCTGCAATTTTATCTACTATATCATCCTGCTTTTTATTTCCCTCTATTTTTTTTTTAGACTTTCCACCTCCAGCTAAATCAAACTGCAACTGGCAGGGAATATCTAAAACCCTATTAAATATTTTATTTATTAATCCACTCTTTTGTTCTGCATTTTTTTTATGAAAATCCTTATCAGATGGGAATTCAATAACAACCAGATCATCATCTACAGCTACAGTTTTCCCTTCTATAAGTAGGGCATGAGTTGTAATATCTTCTTTTTTTACCTCACGCAAAATTTCCGGCCATTTTTTCCTTAGCAGATCAATACATAATTCAACTTCATCTCCTGTATCAGATGTATTTTTCTTTTTCTCGCTTTTACTTTTTTGTTCCTGATACTCTGCTTTCGATTTACTATCTCTTTTTTTATTTGCTTTATCGATTACTTTATTTGTTTCTATATCTTCTTTTCCATCTTTTATCTGTCCGTTGATTTCTATATCGTTTAATTTTTCTTCCAGTTTTTTAACTTTGTCCTTTAGTAACTGCCACGATTCTGTACCTGACTCTTCAGAAGCCATTTTTATTATTCCCAGTTCCATTATCTGACGCGGATTATTACTAAATTTAATATCACGATTTATGCCGGTTAAAATATTAATGAAATTTATTAACCTTTCAGAAGTAAAAAGTTTGCTTTCTTTTTGCATTAATTTTAATACTTCCTCTGGTAATTCAATAATACCAGCATTAATTCCACATTCTTTAATCAATAATAACTGTCGGCAGTGTTCAGTTAAATCATCAACAAATCTGGCTACACTTATACCTTCATCGATTATTTCATTTACCTTTTTCAAAACACCAGCAGTATCATACTCTCTAATAAAACTTAATATACGGTTTAAAAGCTCTCTATCTATTTTACCCAGCATTTTTTGTACTTTAACTACAGTAAGTTTCCCATCTGAATACGAAATTGCTTGGTCAAGTAAACTAATGGCATCCCGCAAGCCACCATTGGCAGCATGAGCAAGACTTATCAAGGCTTCCTTATCGTATTCTACTTCTTCCTGATGACATATATATTCCAGCCTCTTCTGAATATCAGTTACTGATAACAATGAAAAATCAAAACGCTGACAGCGGGAAAGAATCGTAGATATTACTTTATGTGGTTCAGTAGTTGCCAGAATAAAAACTACATTTTCCGGAGGTTCTTCCAGAGTTTTCAATAGGGCATTAAAAGCACCACGGGTTAGCATATGAACCTCATCAATTATATATACTTTATATTGCCCCTCCCCGGGATAAAACTTGACTTTTTCTCTTAACTCTCTAATTTCATCTATACCTCTATTTGAAGCTGCATCAATTTCAATAACATCAATTGATTGCCCTTTCTGGATATTGTTACAGGGAATACATCTACCACAGGGTTCTATATCAGAAGAATCCTGACAGTTAAGAGCCATAGCAAATACTTTCGCCGTAGATGTCTTACCCGTTCCCCTGGGACCAGAAAAAAGGTAGGCATGAGCAATCCGATCATTTTTCAGGGCATTTATAAGTGTCTTTACTATCTGCTTTTGCCCCACCAAATCATCAAATTTTTGAGGTCTATATTTTCGATATAAAGTTACAAAAGACATATTATATTGCCCCACTTCATCATAAAATCTATCTTATTTATTACTTATTCAGTAAAGTTAATTATTATCCTTCTGTGAATTTCAAGTTAATAATCTGTATCTTAAACTCTTAAATAATTCTATAGTAACAAATTAATCTTTATGACCAATTTTCGAAATAATATGTATAAATAAATGGCCGCACACCGGCCTTGAATCTCCTCCCTGGGCGTTACCCTGATAGTTAGCTCAAACCAGGCACCCTTACGGCACATGAAGACA
>CAYRVO010000315.1:0-2270 GCA_964427565.1 uncultured Halanaerobiales bacterium
CCAGTGGAGTAGAGGAATACTGGATTATTAATCCCTTTGCTGAAGAGATAAATATATATATATTTAAAGATAAAGAAATAAAAGAAATGAAGACTTATAAGGGGGATGAAAAAGCAGATTCAGCAATTTTTACAGGACTTCATATTAAGCTAGATCGTATTTTTACTTAATTTTATTTTTTATAATTTACTTTTATTTTGGATAATTAATTAAGGGAACACTTAAACCAACATTTTAATTATAAATATTTTACTTATAAATATTAAATTGAGTATATTAAAATCACCTGGAGCAAAAAATATATTAAAACTCCTAAGGTGGTTTTAATGTTTAAATATAAAAAATTTTACTTATGGTTAATAATCTTATGTTTAATTTTAATAATGATTGGATGTCAAAAAAATAATAAGAAAAATTACAATACTAATACAAAAAAGGAGAACCACTTTATTGTAAAAAAAACAACAACTTATACCTATGAGAAAATGAAAGCTCATATAAAAAAACTAGATAATAGATACTCAACAATTAAAGTTGATACTATTGGTAGTTCATATCTGGAACGTAATTTGTATCTTCTTAAATTTGGATCGGGGAATAAAAAAATTATCGTAGTTGGTGGTGTTCATGGCAGGGAAGGATTAACCTCTTTATTAATTATGAGGATGATTGAAGAATATGCCCGTAATTATAAACAGGATGAGTCTATAGATGAATATGATTTAAAGAGTATTTTTAATCAGGTGAGTATATATTTTGTTCCTATGCTTAACCCTGATGGAATAGAAATAGCAGTTAAGGGAATAGGGAATTTAAAAAACAAAGAATTTTATCTCAAGGCAAATGAAAACAGTAATGACTTTAAACGCTGGAAAGCTAATGCCCGGGGAGTAGATCTAAATAAACAATTCAAAGCACACTGGGAAAGTGTTAAATCTAAAGCTCACCCCCATTATGAAAGTTATAAAGGGCCGGCACCGGAAAGTGAACCGGAGAGCAGGGCTCTGGCTTCATTAACGAAAAAAGAAGAATTTGCTGTCACAGTATGTTTTCATCATAGTGGAAGGGTAATTTACTGGTATTACAATCAAACAGGGAAACAATTAAAGAGAGATTATGAACTGGCTAAAGCAATTGGTTCTATTAATGGTTATGAACTTGTATCTGCCGAGGATAGTAACTTGAGGGCGGCAGGATATAAGGATTGGTTTATAAAAGATTTTGAAAAACCGGGATTTACTGTAGAAATAGGATATAAGAATAAAGTAGAAAGGCCTCTATCTGGAAATAAATTAAGTCGATATCTTAATGAAAATAGATGTGTTTTACTGGAGATAGCCGATAGGATATAAATGAAAGTTTACATTAATCTTTTAAAATTAAAGGTAAATTCTAAAATATATAGAAAGTATTAAGGGATATGATATCAAGATAAAACAGCTAAAATAAAAAAATAGTCCATAAATAAATATTTTAATTTCAGTAAGGAGTTAAAAAATGTCAGAACATACACCAAAAGAAGTAACTTATCTACAACTAGTTAAGTTTTTTACCCCTCTGGCAGTATTACCAATTATGATTTCATTAACACATATAATAATAAATTCCACTCTGGCTCGACTACCTTTACCGGAACTCAGTATAGCTATCTTCACAGTAGTTAAGGGAATTACTAACATTGTTAATTCTCCCACTATAATGAGCAGACAATTAATAGTATCAATGGTAGATGATAGAAGTAGTTATCGACAGGCCAGAAAGTTTCTGTGGGTAATGACAGCAGCGTTGTCTCTAATATTGTTTTTATTGGCTGTTACACCTGCAGGTGGCTGGATATTTAGAAATATTATTGGTTTTAATGATAAACAGAAAATATCTCTTGCTTTATCTGCTCTTATAATACTGGCTTTTCTACCTTTAACAGTTACTTTAAGGAATACATATCAGGGTATCGTTACTGCTTTAAAAAGAACTGAAATTAATTTACCGGGAATAATTTTAAGACTACTGGCGATAATTATATTTTCATGGTGGGTAGTAAAAACTAAAATTATGCCTGGAGTTATTGCCGGTAGTCTAGCCTGGGTTGTGGGAATTGCCCTGGAAGGTATTTTCATTTTTGTTTATATAATTATTAAATATGGTTCGATAGGAGAAGCCATAGAGAAATTACCGATTCGTTCACATAATAAATTGACTGTATATAAAATTTATAAATTCTTTTTACCTTTGGCTTTAATGATAATTTTGACTATGGGCGTAAGACCAAT
>CAYRVO010000316.1:0-2249 GCA_964427565.1 uncultured Halanaerobiales bacterium
TGGAGCGACTGTTTTAGTACCAGCTCTGACAGAATTAAGTCCTTCTGTAGCATTATTTGCTTCAGGTCTTGGGATATTGATATTTCATTTAATTACTAATGCTAAGGTACCCGCTTATCTAGGATCATCATTTGCATTTATAGCTCCAATTATTGCTGCTAAAGCTCAGTGTGGTACAGAAGGAGCAATGGCCGGAATTGTTGTAGCTGGATTAATATATGTTCTTGTAGCTATCTTGATAAGATTTATAGGTCCAGATTTTTTCCGCAAATTACTTCCACCTGTTGTTGTAGGCCCTGTTATTATTACTATTGGTCTTGGACTGGCACCTACAGCTAAAGATATGGCGTCACAGCATTTAGTAACAGCGGCAATTACTCTTATTATAACAATCTGTTTTAGTATTTTTGCTAAAGGTATTTTTAAGATTATACCAATTTTGATGGGGATTATAGGTGGCTATATATTTGCAGCGACACAGGGATTAATAGACTTTACTCTTATTCAGGAAGCTGCCTGGTTTGCAGCACCGGATTTCACTTTTCCTCAATTTAGTGGTAATATTAAGGCTGTTAGTTTAATTGGTCCTATTGCCTTTGTAACAATGGTTGAACACCTGGGTGATGTACTTGCTCTGGGAACAACAACTAAGAATGATTTTATTACTGATCCTGGTTTACACAGAACATTAATGGGAGACGGAGTTGCTACTGCTATAGCAGGATTATTTGGTGGACCACCAAATACGACATATGGTGAAAACATTGGTGTACTTGCTATAACCAAGGTATATAATCCTTTTATCATAGAGCTTGCTGCTATAATTGTACTGGTATTTAGTTTTGTTGAAAAACTTGGTGCTATAATAAGAACTATTCCTAATGCGGTAATGGGAGGTATTGTCTTCCTGCTCTTTGGTATGATTGCATCAATAGGTTTAAGGACACTGATAGAAAACAGAATTGATTTATCAAATAATAGGAATCTGGTTATAATATCAGTAATACTGGTTATTGGAATTAGTAATCTAACAATTAAGTTTGCTGGTCTTGAATTTGCAGGAATGGGTCTGGCAGCTATAGTTGGTATATTATTAAATCTTGTATTACCGGAAGATGTTGAAGGTAGTGGAAAAGATAAAGATAAAAAAGAGGATAAAGAGGATAAAGATAAAGAAGACAAAGAAAAAGAAGTTTTTAAAATGAAATAATTATAATTCCCCTGATAGTAAAGCTGTCAGGGGAATTTTGTAATACGAATAAATTTTAATGATAAGAAAATGAAAGAGGGGGTTAAAATGAGTCTGGATAGGAAGAATTTCCTTGGTTTATATGATGTTAATGAGCAAGATA
Source organism: uncultured Halanaerobiales bacterium (assembly GCA_964427565.1). Lineage (GTDB taxonomy): Bacteria > Bacillota > Halanaerobiia > Halanaerobiales > JADQBU01 > CAYRVO01. The sequence continues at coordinate 1,353 of CAYRVO010000316.1, forward strand.
TATATAAAATACTTGATACAGCAGAAGCAATGAAAGAAATATTCACAAGAACTATTAAAAAAGTACCTACATTAAGGGGTAAAACAATAGTTAATCTTTTCTTTGAGCCCAGTACAAGGACAAAGTCTTCATTCGATTTAGCTGCCAAGAGGTTAAGTGCAGATGTTATGAGTATTTCTAAAAAGACAAGTAGTGTTGTAAAAGGAGAATCATTGCTGGATACGGCGAAAACTATGGAAGTTATGGGTGCAGATGTTGTTGTTATCAGGCATAGTGTTCCTGGAGCCCCACGCTTTTTGGCCAATAATATTAAGGCCAGTGTTCTGAATGCCGGTGATGGAGCTCATGCTCATCCCACTCAGGCTTTACTTGATCTATATACAATTCGTGAAAATAAAGGTAAAATAAAGGGTTTGAAAGTATTAATTATAGGTGACATATCTCATAGCCGAGTTGCTCACTCCAATATCTGGGGTTTGAAAGAGCTGGGTGCTGAAGTAAGGGTAGTGGGGCCGGCGACATTATTACCTGCTGAAATAGAAAAAATGGGTGTTGAGGTTTATACGGATCTGGATAAAGCACTGGTAGATATAGATGTTATTAATATTCTGCGTATTCAGATGGAAAGACAGAGGAGCGGGCTTTTCCCTTCTATTAGAGAATACAGAAAATTTTATGGGATTAATGATGAACGACTTACAGATGATATACTTGTTATGCATCCCGGTCCTATGAATAGGGGTATTGAAATTGAAAGTTCTGTTGCTGATGGTAAGCAATCTGTTATAACAGAACAGGTTACAAACGGGGTAGCAATCAGAATGGCTTTATTATATTTGCTTGCAGGGAGGGAAATTGATGATGAAGACCTTAATCAAAAACGGTAGAGTAATTGAT
>CAYRVO010000317.1:0-2246 GCA_964427565.1 uncultured Halanaerobiales bacterium
GTACCGGAAACTACTGCTTCAGAATTGATGGATAATTTCCGCAAACATGCTGAAAAATTTGGTGCTGAATTTAAAAAGGGAAAGGTTATTGATGTAGAAGTTAATGGACTAAAAAAGATAGTAGAAACTAAAAAAGGAGAGAAATATCAGGCTAAAAGTATTATAATTGCTACCGGTGCTGAACCAAGAAAACTGGGAATCAAAGGTGAAAAAGAGTTTAAAGGTAAGGGTGTTTCTTATTGTGCAACCTGTGATGCTGATATTTTTGAGGGGCTGGATATTGTTGTTGTGGGTAATGGTAATTCGGCAGTTGAAGAGTCAATTTATTTAACTAAATTTGTAAATAAATTGACAATGATTGTTGTTCATGATGAAGGTGTAATGGATGCTGAAAAAATATTACAGGAAAAAGCAATGGAAAATGATAAAATAGATTTTGTCTGGAATTCTGTATTAGAGGAAATAAAGGGTGAAGGTTTGGTTGAAAAAGCAGTTGTTAAGAACATAAAAACTAATGAATTAAGTGAGATAGATTGTCACGGTGTCTTCTTTTTCGTTGGTCGGGTTCCCAGTACTGATTTTCTGAAAGATACTGTTGAGTTAACTGAAAATGGGTATATTAAGACAGATAATGAAGTAGAAACCAGTGTACCGGGTATTTATGCAGCAGGAGATGTAAGAGATAAAATTGTTCGTCAGGTAATCACAGCAGCTGGTGATGGAGCGACAGCATCAGTAATGGCTCAGGGATATATTGAAGAAGAAGATTACTGGCAAAATAATGTTTTGCAATCAGAAAATCCTGTGATTGTTGCTTTCTGGAGTGTAACAGATGAGGATAGTATAGATATAATTACTAAGCTTGAAGAGATGAATTTTGAGGATAATAATTATAGATTTGTAAAAATAGATACTTATAAAAACACATTAATATCTGGTCGTTATAATGTTGAGGAGATACCGACTGTTATAAAACTTGTTGATGGAAAGGTTGAAGAGAAACTGGTTAAGCCCGGGAAAAAAGAAATAGAAAATTTACTTTAAATGTTTGTTTAAGCTTTTGTGTTATAAGCGTTAATTAAAAATGATTATTTATTATAAAAGCGACTTAGGTTGTAAATTTTATTTACTATCAAAATAAAATCAAATTTATATAGTTGGTGGATTAAGAAGAACAAAATAATTAAAGAGGTGAAGAAAATGATTGAATTAACAAAAGAAAATTTTGAAGAAGAAGTATTGAATTCTGAAGGTATTGTTATGGTTGATTATTGGAGTGACAATTGTGATCTTTGTCTGGAATTGATGCCAGATGTAGAAAAATTAGCAGAAGAATATGCTGATGATGTTAAGTTTGCTAAACTGAATATTAAAGGAAACAGAAGGCTGGCAATTGGTCAGAAGGTTCTGGGTTTACCGGCAATATTAATTTATGTAGATGGAGAAAAGAAGGCTCATTTAAGTGGTGATGAGCTAGAAGTTGAAGATATAAAAGAAAAACTTGAAGAAATAGTCTAAATATATAATATCTCTTCCCTGTTGCCGGGGGAGAGATTATTAAAATATGTGGAGGTTGATATTATGAATTATCCAGTAATTAAAGGTTCCAGTTATATTCTTGTTCATACTCCCAATATTCTAAAACAGGGTGGGTCTACACAGACAACTACAAGGGCTCAAAATCCAGATAATGAATATCTAAAAGAATTAGATAATCATCTACGTAGTTATGAAGAATTTGTGGGATATGCCCCCAATCAGGCATATATTGGGAATATTACTCCTGACGAATTAGGTGAAATTGATACACCCTGGTATAATAAAGATAATTTACTAACTAATAATAGAGATGGTAAAATGGGAGAAATAATGCCTGAAGACGAGTTTTTTGCACTCTTAAAGCATGTTGATATATTTGATTTAGTTGTACTAAGTGAAGAATTTACTGATGATGTTTCAGAATTGATAAAAAATTATCCAATATTAAGTGAAATGGATATTGATTTAGGTGATGGTGAGTCAGTTGCAAGTATTGAAAAGTATGTTGATGAACATGCAGAACCCCTTTATCTGGGAGAGAAACTTGTAGGCTGTATTAAAGCCGCTCATAAAACAGATATAAATTTAAGTTCTCATGTAATATTTGAAAATTTAGTAGGTAAAGCCTCAGCTGTACTGGCCATGAAAAATTTAGAGGAAAAGCAGGATATTAATCTGGAAGATATAGATTATATACTTGAATGTTC
>CAYRVO010000318.1:0-2229 GCA_964427565.1 uncultured Halanaerobiales bacterium
AAATATAGTTAATGAAAGAATACAGATAGTTACCGGGGCTCCCAACGTTAAGGAAAAACAGAAAGTGGCTGTAGCCCCTACCGGTGTAGAATTGCCCACAGGTATGAAAATAGAAAAAACTAATTTGCGTGGTAAAATGTCAGCAGGCATGATATGTTCAGAGGATGAGTTGGGTTTAATTGAAGAACGAGCTGCTGGTATTATGGTTCTGGAAGATAGAGCACAGGTTGGACAGGATATTGTTGATTATCTGAATATGGATGAATATGTTTTAAAAATAGATTTAACACCTAATTATGCTCACTGTCTTGGTTTGCTGGGTATAGCCCGAGAAATAAAAGCTATGCTGGATGAAGGAGAGATTAAAACTCCGGATAATGATTTTGAAACAGTTTCTAAAGAACATATTGAGGATTATTTTAAAGTTGAAATTGAGGATCCTGAGCTCTGTCCGCGTTATACTGGTACAATAATTAAGGATATAGAAATAACCGAATCTCCGGATTGGATGCAGAAACGCCTGCAGGCAGCCGGGATTAGGCCTATAAATAATATTGTTGATATTACAAACTATGTTCTTCTGGAATATAATCAACCCCTTCATGCTTTTGATCTGGATGAGATTAATGGTAACAAAATAATTGTTCGACCGGCAGAAGCTGGAGAAAAGATGATTACTCTTGATGATAAGGAAAGAAAATTAAATGATAGTAATCTGCTAATTGCTGATTCTAAGAAACCAATAGCATTGGCGGGTGTTATGGGTGGAGCTAATAGTGAAGTGAGTGAGAAAACGGTAAATGTATTTCTGGAATCTGCTTACTTTAATCCTGTAAATATCAGAAAGACTGCACGCAAGATTGCTATCCCCAGTGAAGCATCCTATCGCTATGAACGGGGAGTAGATATAGAAAATCTTATACCGGCAGCTAAAAGAGCAGCATATTTAATGAAAAAATATGCTAATGGAGATATTATTGAAGGTATTATTGATTGTTACCCGAAACCATATCAGGAAAAAGTAATTACTGTAGATACAGGAAGAGTCAATAATATACTGGGTACAGATATATCTAAAGGTGATATGGGCAAAATGTTGGAAAAGCTTGAATTTAGTGTTGAAGAAACTGGAAAAGGGGTACTTACAGTTATTCCCCCTTCTTTTCGCAATGATATTGTGATAGAGGCTGATATAATTGAAGAAGTTGCCCGTATGTTTGGCTATAATAATATTAAAACAACAAGACCGGAGAGTAAACAACCGGGAAAGAAAAATAAAAAGCAAAAACTTGAAGACACTGTCAGGAATATTATGAAAGCTTCAGGTATGGATGAATTATTTACTTTTAGTTTGATGGATGAAAAACCATATGATAGATTAAATGTCCCTGAAGATAGTGAACTACGTAATTGGGTTAGGATAAAGAATCCTCTTAATAAGGCTTTTTCTTTGCTACGAACAACAATGTTGCCTGGATTAATAGATGTTTTATCCGGAAATTCTAAAAGGCAGATTAAGAAAATGAAAATTTTTGAACTGGGAAAGGTTTTCTTTAATGCCGGGAGAGGTGAAAGACCAGTAGAGAGATTAAAGCTTGCCGGAGGAAGTATGGGGTATGAGAAAGACCCATATCATACAGATGCACCAGACTTCTATTATCTTAAGGGAGTACTGGAAAATTTATTTGAACGTCTTGATCTCGGTAAAATTGAATTTGAGATTGATAATAAGCCCTATTTTCATCCCGGTCGTTGTGCCGTAGTAAAAAATAATGAAAAGATTATTGGAGAAATAGGAGAATTAGTACCTGAAATAATAGAGGATTACGATTTACCGGATAGAACGACAATATTCCAGCTAGATTTTGATATTTTACAACAGCATTTTGAATTTACTGACTTCAAATATGTTAGTCTGGCAAAATATCCCGCAGTATCACGGGATCTGGCAATTGTTGTTGAGGAAGATATTCCTGCTGGTGAATTATTGAAGCAGATAAGAATAGAAGGTGCTAAGCTATTACAGGAAGTTAATATTTTTGATCTATACCAGGGTAGTCAAATACCTGAAGGTTATAAGAGCCTTGCTTTTAAATTATTATTCCAGGCCGATGACCGTACACTTACTGATCAAGAAATTAATGAAATATTTACAGCTATTATTGAGTCATTGAAAAATAAATTTGCTGCCGAAATTAGAGGAAATTAGTTTTTTAAGCAGGAATTTTG
>CAYRVO010000319.1:0-2215 GCA_964427565.1 uncultured Halanaerobiales bacterium
AGACAGATAATAATACAAAAGAACGGAAAGTATAAATAAATGTTTTCAGGGGATTTCATATATATAATTATAAAACTTATATAAGTTTATAATAAGTAAGTAAAATAGTAATTATGAAATCCCTTTTTATAAAATTATTTTAGGGGAGGGATTAAAAAGTGAAATTCGCCTCAAGAATTAATGGATTAAAACCATCAGATATTCAAGAAATGTTTAAAGTTATATCAAAACCTGAGGTTATTTCTTTTGCCAGTGGAGTTCCTGATCCGGCACTATTTCCAGCAGAAGCAATAGAACAAATAACAGGTAAAATAATAAATCAGGAGGGAAGAGTAGCTCTTCAATATAATACTACAGAGGGTTATGTTCCATTGAGGGAAAAAATAATGTCACGAATGGAGGGTAACGGTGTTGAAACGGATGTTGAAAGTATAATTATTTCTTCCGGTGCCCAACAAGGATTAGAACTATCAGCAAAGCTTTTTTTAGATAAAGGGGATGCGGTTGTTTGTGAAAGCCCAACTTATTCAGGAGCGATAAGTGCATTTAAATCTTATTCACCTGAATTTATTGAGATTAAGACAGATAAGAATGGTATGAAAATAGATGAATTGGAAAAAACCTTAAAAACAAAAGACAACATAAAAATGATTTATGTTATTCCGGATTTTCAAAATCCTACTGGTAAGAGCTGGTCAATTAAAAGGCGTAAAGAACTTATTGAACTATCAAAATTATATGATATACCTATTGTTGAAGATGGTGCCTATGAAGAAATATATTTTACAGATGATAAAAAGCCAACTTTAAGATCACTGGATAATGAAGGGAAAGTTATATATCTAGGTAGTTTTTCCAAGACTTTTTGTCCGGGTTTTAGGGTTGGATGGATAGAAGGAAGAAGCGCTATTATTAATAAGTATATTATTGTAAAACAGAGTTCAGATATGCATACAAATATCCTGGCTCAGATGCAGATAAATAAATATTTAGAGTCAAATGATTTTGATGCTCATATAGCTGATATTAATTCAGCTTATAAAAATAAAAAAGATAAAATGATAAGAGCTATTGAAAAATATTTTCCAAAAGATTGTCTTCATACTTGTCCTAAGGGTGGGATGTTTATCTGGATTGAAATGCCTGATAAATTAGATGGAAGAGAAGTTTTAAATGAGGCAATTAAAAAAAATGTAGCATTCATTCCCGGAGAGTCTTTTTATCCTGGAAGGGAAATAAAAAATACTTTTAGATTAAATTTTTCAAATGCTGAGGAAGACAAAATTGATATAGGTATAAAGAAACTGTCAGAAGTGATAAAAAAATTTATTGATGACATTTATTAATCATAGATTCTTGAAAAAAATATTTAAACTAGGAGGTAAGTTAATGACAAAAATAAAAGATATGAAAGGATTTTCTTATCCTACACCTACAGGTATATCTTCTGTAGTTGGTGATTTACCCTGGCATTTTGGTACTGAACATTTAAGTGTGGTTTACAGAACAGATCCGGAGTCTATTAAAGAATTTTTGCCAGAACCACTTAAAGCCGGTGAAAACCCGGATTTGGTAATTGTGGATTTTGGCAAATGGTATTCTTTATGGGACGATGAGTTAGATATGCCCTATAAAAATCCGGAGAGAACAGTCTATAATGAAACTGTTATCTGGGTAGGGAGTTCTTACAAAAACAAAGAGGGGAAAACCTGTATCCAGACCTGGGTTGACAAGGATTTTTCTCTGGCCCGTGGAATGTATATGGGATTTAATAAAAGGCTGGGAGAAACTTATAAAACAAAGTATTTGCCTGAGAACCCCGAAATGCCTGAATTGGGAATTGGATCAAAATTAAGAGGCTGGACTTTATCTCATGGACAAAGACTTATGGAAGGTACAATTAAAATACAGAAAAAAATTGAGTATGAAGAATTGCCGGCTCTCATAAACAAACCTTTATATAATATACGTTATTTTCCAAGCATTGAAAAAGGGACACCACCTTCAGTTTGCGAATTGGTTAGTCTTGATATGAAAAATTTCCGCAAAGGAGAAGTATGGAAAGGGAAGGGGACTTTTGAAATGTATGCCTCGGAATTTGAAGAATATACCAAACTGGCTCCAGAAGAAGTTCTTGCAGCTTATTATTATACAAATGGTTGTACGATTACAGGTGGAAAAGTTCTACATAGTTGGGTATAGAAATTTATAAAAA
>CAYRVO010000320.1:0-2211 GCA_964427565.1 uncultured Halanaerobiales bacterium
TTTCAGCATGTTTGCGGAAATTATCCATCAATTCTGAAGCAGTAGTTTCCGGTACCCCAGGATAATTCTCCATATCATGATAAGTGGATGGTTGACCCCCTGTTTTTCTTTTTGCTTCTAAAACCAGGGTATTAAGCCGAGAACGAGAACTATACATTGCTGCTGCCATTCCAGCCGGTCCTCCCCCAACAACTATTAAATCATATTTATTACTCATTTATCTAAAACCCCCTATTTCTAAGTATTTATTATAATGAAATTTAGTAACTAATAATTGTCAAATTTTCTTGAAATTAACTAGATTATATTGTATTCTTTAATTATACATTCCAATTTAAAAGGGTGATTATTTATGATAGATATTGATAAAAATAATATTAAGAAAAAAAGAATATTAAATTACTTTATCAAGGCAACTCGTGATATAATTGAAGAAAAAGGTATAGAAAATGTTACTATCCGTAATGTAGCAAAAAAAGCCGGTTATAATAGTGCAACAATTTATAATTATTTCGATAATCTTAAGCAATTAATTTTCTTTGCATCATTAGATTTTTTGAGTGAATATACACAGGCAATGCCGGAATATATAGCACAAGCAGAAGATGAAGTTGAACGTTTCATCCTCATGTGGGAATGTTTTTGTACTTATACTTTTAAAAATCCCAGAATTTATTATGCAATTTTTGTTGAAAAAATTGGTGAAAATCCTGATAAATTGATGAAAAAATATTTTAAAATATTCCCAGAAAAACTGGGGTCACCACCTAAACATTTAGTTACAATGTTATTGGATCCTGACCTTTCACGTAGGGCTTCTATTGCTTCTGATCCCTTAATTGATAAAAATTTAATCACGGAAAAAGAAGCAGAAAAGATTAATAATATGATTACATATATTTACTATGGCATGTTGACTTTAATGATCAATAAGCGTATTAATTACAATAAAGAAGTAGCAGTTGCCAAAATAACCGACCATATAAAAACAATCATTAGTCATGCAATAAACAGATAGTTATTTTCTAGATATTTTCTTCTTTTAGAGCCTTAACCAGTGATATCATAGCAAATAACATTACAAATGCAAAGGGAAAAGCTGCTGCAATAGATGCTGTTTGGAGCATATTTAAACCTCCAAATAGCATTAAAGCAATAGCTAGACCTGATTGAATTAATCCCCAGATTACTTTTCTTCTTGTTGTAGGTTCTAAACTATCATTAGAAGATAGTATAGCAAGAACAAAAGTTGCTGAATCAGCAGATGTAATAAAAAATGTCGATGGTAGTATAACAGCAATTAGAGATATTATATTACTAATTGGATGTATTTTGAAATATTTTTCAATATTTTTAATTTAATATTCAGTAAATTTTACCCTCAACTCCACTATTAAATTTATAATAGGATTTAAAAACAAGAGATGAGGGTATTTACTTTATATCTCTACATCAAAAACAGTCTGTTCCTCAATATCAGCTGTCAATGCATCTAATGCCACGCCTACTCTATGATATCTTAATTCCCATTGTTCTTCTTTACTTGTAGAAGGGTCACCAAGCGGATATGGTATAGATATAGTAGGAACTATTTTGTTTGCGCCAACAGTTTTTGCTACGGGTATTAAGTTAGCCATCTGTACTATAGGGAAACCTGCTCTTTCAATTTCTTTCACCATTGTTGCACCGCAACGTGTACAGGTTCCTCAAGTAGAGGTTAATATAACTGCCTGAACATTAGCCTCCTTTAAATCCTGAGCTATTTCTTTACCCATTCTTGCAGCTTCTCTCTGCGATGTTCCAGTTCCAACAGTTGCATAGAAGTAATTATGCAATTCACCTAATTTTCCTTCTTCTTCATAGGCACGCATCGCATCTACAGGAACTACCCGGTTGGGATCTGAATTTGCTGCTGAAGGATCATAACCGGCATGAATAGTTTTAAATTCATCATTATCTCTATTTTCAAGTTTACCCATTTCACTAATATCATATTTACCCCATCTTGTAGCAGAAGCAGATTGAATCCTATCAGGATTATCTACAGGTACAATACCACCTGAAGTTACTAAAGCTATTTTTGCTTTACTTAAATCCGTAATAGGTGAGGCTATCTCTACTTTATCTATTTCTGGAATTGGTAATTCACTTATATATTCCTCATCATTAATCTTTTTCAATAACATATCAATTGCTCTATCATATGCGGGA
>CAYRVO010000321.1:0-2198 GCA_964427565.1 uncultured Halanaerobiales bacterium
CCATAAACATCAGGGAAGCACCACCACCAGTTGAAATATGTGTCATCTTATTTTCAACTCCGGCTTTTTTTATAGCAGCTGCAGATTCGCCTCCGCCTATAATTGAACGGGCATTACTTTCGGCAATTATCTTTGCCAGTTCAATTGTACCACCGGCAAATTTATTAAATTCAAACACACCAATAGGACCATTCCAGGTGATTGTCTTAGCTTTTTGTAATATTTCTTTATATTTAGCAAGTGTTTCCGGTCCACCACTGTCTAATGCCTGCCAGCCTTCAGTAATATTATCAATTTTTACTACATCTCGCTCAGCATCATCAGAAAACTCTGAAGCAATAACTAAATCATCAGGTAATACAAGTTCAACATTATTTTTTCCAGCTTCTTCTATAAGTTCCTTAGCTTCATTTAATATATCTTCTTCAAATAATGATTTCTGCATATTATATCCCTGAGCAGCAAGAAAGGTATTAGCTATACCGCCACCGGTAAGTATATAGTCCACTTTTTTTATTAAATTTTTTATAACTCCCATTTTATCTGATACCTTGGCACCCCCAATTATAGATACAAAGGGATGTCCCGGGTTTTCCAGTGTTTTACCCAAAGCATTTATTTCCCTCTGCAATAGAAATCCTGCCACAGAAGGTAGATAATCAGTTACACCTACGGTAGAGGCATGCGCCCTGTGAGCAGCACCAAAAGCATCATTAACATAAATATCTGCTAACTCAGCTAGCTGGCAGGAAAAATCAGCATCATTTGCCTTTTCTCCTGCATAAAACCTGGTGTTTTCCAGTAAAACCAGATTACCATTTTCCATTTGTTCTATAGCTTTTTGGGGTTCTTCACCAATACAATCATCTACTTTTACTACCTCTTTTTGTAGTTCATCAGCCAGCTTTTCAGCTACTGGATCCAGTCTCAGAGATTCATCTACCTGGCCCTTGGGCCGACCCAGATGGGACATCAAAATAATCCTGGCTTCTTCATCAAGCAGAAATTTTATAGTAGGTAGTGCCGCCTGAATCCTCGTAGCATCTTTAACCTGACCATCTTCAAGAGGAACATTAAAGTCAACTCTAACCAGTGTTTTCTTACCTTTAAAGTCCATATCCTTTAAGGTTTTTTTCACTTATCACACCACCTTAGTTATTAATAGATTATAAAATACAATCAAATTATATAATGTAGTTTAATATCCTATTTCATGCATTTCAATTACAAGTTCGAGAACTCTGTTAGAGTAACCCCACTCATTATCATACCAGGATAAAACTTTAACCTGATTATCAGCAACAACCATTGTTGACTGACCATCAATATAGGATGAATAATCAAGCCCCAGAATATCACGAGAAACTATTTCTTCATCAGTATAACCCAAAATACCCTGCATATTACTTTGAGCCGCTTCTTTAAAGGCATTATTTACATCTTCCACTGTTACATCTTTTTCTAAATTAAATACACCATCCACTATAGCTCCATCCGGTAAAGGTACCCTAACAGCCATACCATCTATTTTACCTTTCAGTTCAGGTAGTACTTTTGTAGTAGCAATAGCAGCACCTGTTGTTGTTGGAATAAGGTTTTCAGCCGCTGCTCTTCCCCGTCTTGTTTTGGAAGCAGGTAGATCTAAAATAGCCTGACTGGATGTATAAGCATGAATAGTAGTAATAATACCTTTTTCTATACCAAAATTATCATTTAGAACTTTAGCCATAGGTGCCAGACAATTTGTTGTACAGGAAGCATTGGAAACTATCTTATCATCTTTTGTTAATTCTTCATCATTAACAGCAAATACAATTGTCTTATCCACTTTATCTTTAGCCGGTACAGTTAAAGCTACCTTTTTGGCTCCAGCTTCCAGATGCTTTTCCAGCTGTTCACGGTAACGAAATACACCCGTAGCTTCTACAACAATGTCCACATTCATTTCTGACCAGGGAAGGTCTGCCGGATCTTTAACAGATAATACTTCAATTTCCTTATCATTAATTTTTAATCCCTTTTCAGTTGCTTCAACTTCACCTTCAAAACGACCATGCACTGAATCATATTTAAACAAATATGCTAAATTTTCTTTATCTGCGAGATCATTAATAGCTACAACCTCTACATCAGGATTCTTTTTCTCAATAATCCTGTACATATTACGTCCAATCCTACCAAAACCATTAATTGCCATT
>CAYRVO010000322.1:0-2196 GCA_964427565.1 uncultured Halanaerobiales bacterium
TTATTCTTTTTTATCCTTACCTGACTTTGAAGCACGTTTAAGAGTAACATATAAGCCACCATAAAGAACAACACAGGCAAATATCAGCATAGCAATAGCTGATCCACTCATTATATCTACTCCCTTCTAATATGTTATTACCTATTAAAGTTTATTGCTTAAATCATCATCAACATCTATACCACCGGCCATCGGTAATAAAACTGCAGCAAGAATCAGTACACCAACAACACCAATCCAGCCACCAGCCCAGATATATTTCATTTCATAACCGCCATAGCCCTGTAAGTCAACTAGAGTCTTACGATACAATAATATAATTAAAATAACCGGAGTAACATATTTGACCATATAATTCCACCATCTACCGAACTTATATTCTGATACAGAATTAAAGTAATTTCTCATTGTATCAGGCTCATATACCCAACCAATAGCTATAGATTCAACAAGACCAGCTATAATTAAACCATAGGTATTTACCCAGTGATCAACAATATCAAGCCAGTAAAGACCGGCTTTAGTAGCAAATAATAGACCTACAATAAATAGTCCTAAACTATAGTAAAGAGTAACTTTTCTTTTTGTTCCTCCCCATTTATCCTTGATAGCAGCTACACCTGCTTCAACAATTGAGAAGGCTGAATCAATACCCAGAGTTAATAACATCGTAAAGAATACAATTCCAAAAATAGCAGCTACTGCAGTACCACCTGGCAACATACCAATAGCATTAGGATAAACAACGAAGGCCAGACCTACACCAGCTGTAGCAACATCTGCAATAGGAACCCCCTGTGTTTGAGCCATATAACCCAGTGTACCAAAAATAGCTATACCTGCCATGAAACTAATACCGGAATTTGCAAATAGTGTTATAAGAGCATTATTAGTAATATCAGAATCTTCGGGCATATAACTTGCATACGCTATCATAATTCCAAAACCAAGACTTAATGTGAAAAATACCTGCCCATATGCAGCAATCCAGACATTGGGATCTAAAATAACTGAAAAATCAGGCTCCAGGAAGTAATTAATTCCTTCAATAGCTCCCGGTAATGTAAGGGCTCTAATAATTAAAATAAATAGACAAACTATCGGTAAAGGAACGGTGATCATAACAACTTTACCAACACCTGCAGCACCATTTCTTAAGATTAAATAAATAGCAACCCAAGTCAATATTAATCCAATCAATACAGGAATACTAAATCCACCTAACTTTCCGGGACCATCAGATATTTGTAGCACATTATTATAAAAATATGCACCTGCATCATCAGCCCAGGCAGCTGTAAAAGATCCATAAATAAAATCCCAGACCCAGGCCATTATACCTGCATAATAAGTTGTTATAATGGTACCTGTTACTACAGCCCACCAGCCAAAACCTTCAAATTTCTTTCCTACTTTGGCAAGTGCAGCCGGTGCCCCTCTCTGCATTTTTTGACCAAGTGAAAATTCAAGAACAAGTAGTGGTAAACCCGCTGTTAATAAAGCAATAAAATAAGGAATAAGAAATGCGCCACCACCATTAGCATATACAACATATGGAAAGCGCCATGCATTACCAAGACCAGCTGCTGAACCAATAGCTGCTAATATAAAAGCAGCTCTATTACCCCATCGATCTCTATTCATTATATAACTTCTCCCTTCTAAATATTTGTTATAAGACATTAGATTTCCAATACTAATCTACTCATAAATAACCATCCTAATCCCTACTCTATGCCACCACTCCTTTCTTATTTTTCTTATTATTATATAATTTATGTAACATATTATAACATATTAACAATAAAATTCAAATTATGTTTATAATTATATTCATAATATATATTCATAAAAAAAGGAAGGAGATATTTTCAAATATCTCCTTCCTGTTTTTTTATTCTATACTTATGTTTTTTAATTTTACAAGTATATCTTCAAGCTGTTTTATTAAATCACCATATTCACTCCAATTACCCTTCTTTAAGCTCTCCTGAGCCTGTTTATAAATATTTACAGCTTTTTCACTTAACTCTTTTATATTTTCAGGTAAGATTACATCTTCCTCTATAGCTGGTAATTTCTTTTCACTAACTTCAGGCTTTCTTTCACCAAAGATTTCTGCCAATGCCAGGTCAAGCCTCTCTCTCATAACTATTTTATCTCCAAAGCCAACAACAACCCTCTTTAACTCCGGTA
>CAYRVO010000323.1:0-2188 GCA_964427565.1 uncultured Halanaerobiales bacterium
TTAAAAGAGTTAAGTATTTTATATGGCAAATAAAATTTATACGAAAGAAAAGATGAATTTTTATATACTAATGAAAGGAGTGAATCACAATAATAAGAAAAATAGCCTTAATCAGTATTATTTTAATATTTGTGTTTAGTGTTTCTGCATTTGCTTCAACAGTTACAAGTTGGGATTTCCAGCTTTATAATGTTCCCTATGCAGAACAGACTGCTTTAAGTATTGCTCAGGAGCAAAGAAGTCTGGAACAGGAAGATGAAGAAGATCCCTGGGAACAGAATTCTATGGAAATGTTTAAGGATATGTTGGAAAGACGAATACTTAGTGAAATTACTGAAGATATAATTGATAATATGTTCCCTGATGATGAAGATGATGGGGATGGCAATGGTGGAATAGATGGTGAATATCCATACTTTAATATTTCCCATCATATGGAAGGAGATACATTAGTTATTTCTATTGAAGATTTAGCAACTGGTGAAACTACAACTGTAGAAATACCAAATTATGATTATTCTGCTATTAGTTCCGGAGAATAAAAACTTTATTGTTTTAACAAATGAAGTCGGAAATAATTAATAAAAAATTATAAAGGAGGTAGAATATTTGAGTGCTTCAAGCGTTTTAGCTTCTATATTAGTATTAGGAATATTATTTAATCCTGCTCCCGAGGCTCCTGACCAGGTAAATGTTAAACCAGCTGAACAGCCAACAGAAATAGTTATGTCCGAAATAAATACAACACCTGCCAGTGAATTACTTACTTCACTGTCTGAACCGGAAGAAAAAATTGCTTTAGCAATATATAATATTCAGGATAAGACAGGTCAATACAAAGATGATAAACATTTAAGAAATTCACGTATAGTAACCCAGGGTGCGACTGAGATGCTGGTGACAGCTCTAATGAGATCTAAACAGTTTAAAGTTTTAGATAGAGTACATTTTCAGAATTTATTAAATGAACAGAACTTAAAAATAAATAAACGGGTAGAGGGTAAGAATAATGGACCTAACGTTGGTGCTTTAATTGGTGCAGATTACTTAATTGAAGGTGCTATAACTGAATATGATGTAGATAAAAATACAGGAGGATTTGGATTAAAGGTAGCTGGTAAGGGTGCATCAAAAGATTATGCCCGGGCCACATGTGCAATTGATCTGCGGATAACAGATACAACTACTGGTGAAGTTATCTGGGCTAAAAGTTTAAAGAAAGAAATTTACGGGGAAAAAGTAGGTCTAACTCTATTTTCCTTTATGGGAGATAATATTGTTGAATTAGAAACAGGAAGAGGTAAACAGCAGGCGATAAATCTTGTTGTCAGGACATTACTGGAAGAAGCAGTTTATAAGCTATGTCAAAGTGATTTATTAAAATAGGCAGAGATTCAGCAATTTGATTAGTTTATATATTAAGCATTTAACGCCTCCGTTTAATAATTGGTTTATGGGAGGGATGTAATGAAAAAGTATTTATGTGTATGTTTATTTGTTTTTTTTATTATTAGTATGTCTACAATTGTTTTAGCCGGTGGTAATAGTGGTAATATTACTCAAATCGGGAATGAAAATAATTCTGAGTTATATCAATATGGTTCAGGTAATCAAATAACACAAACACAGAATGGTGCTTATAACTATGCCTATGCTTATCAAAAAGGTAATAACAATGTAATAATACAGTGTCAGGAGAATAACAGAAATCATTCAGAAGCCCGTCAATATGGTAATGGTAATAGAATAGAACAATATGGATATGGTAATACAAAATTAATAGCTAAAGTAACTAAAGTTCAGGGTAGACTACCCTCTGGTTTAATGAATTTACAAATGGGTAATAATAACAGAATAGTAAACTGTCAGGGTCTGACAGGTATACCGGTAAATATAATACAAAACGGAAATGACATGACAGCATTTATTCATTGATTCTATTTTAATTGAAAAGAATATTAGTTTAGGTTAATAATTAGATTATCTTAAAAGTACTGCTATTGACTTTGAAGCAGTACTTTTTTTGTTATGTATATAATTAAAAATGTAAAAAAGTTATAATAAAGGAAGGAAATACCTTATCGATATATAATTATAATAAAATGAGATAAATGTTTTGAATCTAGATAGTAAAATTATTACAAGTTAAATGGAGGGATTAAATGGAAGATAAAGATAATATTATTCT
>CAYRVO010000324.1:0-2172 GCA_964427565.1 uncultured Halanaerobiales bacterium
AATTTTAATCTTGTTAAGATGACTAAATCAGCTGGAGCTACATTTATTGCCCGGACTACTACCTATCATGTTAACCAGCTATTGCGTATTTTGACAAGGGGTTTAAGACACACAGGTTTTACTTTTATTGAAGCTATATCTCAGTGTCCTGTTAATTATGGAAAACGGAATGGAATGTCTGGTGCACAGGAAATGTTAAACTGGCAAAAAGAACACGCTGTTGATATCAATAAATGGGAAAAGTTAAGTCCAGATGAGAGAGAAGGTAAATTCCCAACCGGTGTACTTTATCATGAGAACAGATCTGAATACACCAGATTGTATGATAAAATTATTGCAAGAGCACAAAAGGAGAGTGAAGCAGATGTATAGATATGAAATACGGTTAAGTGGTGCTGGTGGTCAGGGTATGATAACAGCCGGGATTATACTTGCTGAAGCTGCCCTCTATGAAAATGATGTTAATGTCAGTCAGACCCAATCATATGGTCCTGAATCCCGTGGTGGAGCCAGCAGGGCCGAAGTTGTCTTAAGTCCTGATATGATAGATTATCCCAAGGTTACAAAACCCAATATTTTAGTGGCTTTAACTCAGGAGGCTTTTAATAAATATAATTCTGATGTTAAAGAAGAAGGGATAATTATAGTAGATGAGGGTATTGATATAGAAAGTGCAGATACAGAAGCAAAAATATATTCGCTGCTGATTATCAAGACTGCTGAAGATGAGGTTGGTAAGAAACTAACCGCCAATATGGTTGTGCTGGGGATAATAAATAAATTTATTAAAGAAATAAATCCCGATTCAGTGGAGAAGGGAATTAGTAGTAAATTTCCACAAAAGTTAGTAGATATGAATAAGAAGGCTTTTGAAATTGGTGAAAAGTTGAGTGAAAATCTAAAGTAAAACAGGGTGAGAGAATATGAATAAAAAAGATTATGAGAAGTGGAAAGAAGAAAAGTTAGATAAGACAGTAGAATCATACGGGGAACGAAAGTCCAGTTTCAAGACTGACTCCAATATAGAGCTTAAAGCCCTATATACTCCCCTTGACACAGAAAATATAGATTACAGTGATGATATAGGATTTCCCGGTCAACACCCCTTTACCCGTGGTGTTTATCCCACCATGTACAGGAGCAGACTGTGGACAATGCGCCAGTATGCCGGATTTGGGACAGCAAAGGAATCAAACCAGAGATTTCGTTATCTCTTAGATCAGGGTCAGACAGGATTAAGTGTAGCCTTTGATTTACCCACCCAGATCGGCTATGATTCTGACCATCCTTTGGCCCGAGGAGAAGTAGGGAAAGTAGGTGTAGCCATAGACACCTTAGCTGATATGGAAGTATTATTTGATCGTATCCCCTTAGATAAGGTAAGTACTTCAATGACTATAAACTCAACAGCAGCAGTACTTTTAGCCATGTATATAGTAGTTGCCGAAAAACAGGGAGTAGAGCCCGAAGAGCTGGCCGGAACCATCCAGAACGATATTTTAAAGGAATATATAGCTCGTGGAACCCATATATTTCCACCCCAGCCTTCACTAAAGATAATAACCGATATATTTGCTTATTGTTCAGAGAATACACCACGCTGGAATACAATAAGTATCAGTGGTTATCATATAAGGGAAGCCGGATCAGACGCCATCCAGGAGCTAGCCTTTACCTTAGCCGATGGGATAGAATATGTTCAGGCAGCAGTAGATATAGGAATGGATGTCGATAAATTTGCACCACGTCTATCCTTTTTCTTTAATGCCCAAATGAATGTATTAGAAGAAGTAGCCAAATTTAGGGCAGCACGCAGGTTGTGGGCTGAAATAATGGAAGAGAGATTTAATGCTAAAAAACAGAAATCAAAGATGCTCAGATTTCATACCCAGACAGCCGGTTCAGCCCTTACAGCCCAGCAACCAAAAAACAACATAATGCGTGTTACTCTGCAGGCCTTAGCCGCAGTACTGGGAGGCACCCAGTCCTTACACACCAACTCATTTGATGAAGCCCTGGGTTTACCCACCGAAGAATCAGTAAAAGTAGCCTTACGTACACAACAAATAATAGCCCACGAAAGTGGAGTAAGTGACAGTATAGATCCCCTGGCAGGATCATATTATATAGAATCACTGACAGATAAATTTGTCAAAGAAGCCCGGGAATATA
>CAYRVO010000325.1:0-2169 GCA_964427565.1 uncultured Halanaerobiales bacterium
AAATACCTGGCTAAACGCACAAATTCACCTCCCTTCGCAAAAACAGGGATTAATAGTCAGTTATTTTTTTGATTTTCAATATATTTTTTAACCGTCTTTTCTGAAATATGGCCAACTGTTTCAAGATAATATGATTTATTCCATAAGTGTCCTTTATATAATTTCTGTTTTAAGTCTTTAAATTCTTTTAATAATAATCTTCCACTGATACCTTTTGACATCTTTACTATATAACTGGGAGAAAGTTTGGGGTGAGCTGTTACAAACATATGGAGATGATCAGGCATAATTTCCATTTTTTCTATAATAAATTCTTTGTCATCAGCTATCTGAAATAGTACTTCTTTAAGTCTTTTTTCTATTATACCAGTTAATACTTCTTTTCTGTACTTAACTGTAAACACAATATGATATCCAACATTATAAACACAGGTTCTTGCATGAACCAGATTATTTTTATTATTCATTGCTCATCACCACCACATATAGTATATCATATTATGCCTGCAAAGTCAATATTTATAGACATTATTCCTTATTGCATATAGTCATCATTACAGCAAATTCATCACCCATATAAATAAGGGTGGGTTCTTTGCAATTTTATCCTAAATATAAAGGATACTCATAAATTTCATTTACTATCTAGCGTAATACAAAACAAGAGACCGATAATTATTCGGCCCTTTTTTGTATTTCCTCAATTTCTTAAAACATAAGTATACTGAAAGCCATAACCGCCATACCGATAATAAAACCATATATTTCCTGATGACCCTGACCATATTTCCTTGAAGTTGGTAAAAGCTCATCAATAGAAATAAAAACCATAATTCCAGCAACACTGGCAAACAACACTCCAAAAAACACATCATTTAAAATACTTCGCAGGAAAAAATAACCCTGTAAAGCGCCCAGTGTTTCAAATTTTTGTTCTCTTTAATAAATTTGCATTTGTAACTACAGTTATTGAACTTGTAGCCATAGCTATTTCGGCAATAACTGGATGTAATAGTCCCAACACTGCCAGTGGTATAGCAATCATATTATAGATAAAAGCCCAGAATAAGTTTTGCTTTATTTTCCTGAAAGTAGCCCTTGATAGTTTTACTGCTGTTACTACAGATGATAAATTCCCCCTGACCAGGGTAATATCGGAAGATTCAATAGCTATATCGGTTCCGGTACCGATAGCAACTCCAACGTCTGCCCTTGCCAGGGCTGGAGCATCATTTATCCCATCACCTACCATAGCCACCGGTCCCATATTTTGCTGTAGTTTTTCAATTTCTTCTACTTTGCCATCAGGTAATATTTCAGCTTCTACATGATCTATACCAATTTCTTCTGCAATTGCTGCTGCAGTCCTTTTATTATCACCGGTAATCATAGCAGTTTCTAGGCCCATACTTTTGAGTTCAGCTATAGCCCTCTGAGAATCTGATTTTAGTACATCAGCAACTGCAATTACTCCGCTAAGCTTTTGACCTTCTGCAACCACCATTACTGTTTTTGCTTTATTTTCTAGCTTTTTTACGGTATCTTTTATTCTGTCTAAATCTATACCTTTTTCTTCAATAAAATTACTACTACCTACAGTGACATTACTTTTCGCTAACTGGGCCTTTATTCCTTTACCTGTTACTGCTTTAAAATCTTTTATTTTTTGAAGTTTTACATTTTTTTCTTTAGCAGCTTTTACTATAGCCCTACCCAGCGGGTGCTCAGAACCAGCTTCAGCACTTGCTGCCAGGGTAAGCAAATTATTTTCATCATAACCTTCAGCCGGTATAATATCTGTTACCCGGGGCTTACCTTCCGTTATTGTACCGGTTTTATCAAAAATAATAGTTTTTACATCCTTCATAATCTGTATTGCTTCACCATTTCTGATTAATATACCTCTTTTTGCTCCCATACCACTACCAACCATTAAAGCGGTAGGGGTAGCAAGCCCCAGAGCACAGGGGCAGGCTATTACAAGTACAGCAATAGTTGCAAAAATAGCCAGAGTGATATTCCCGGGATAGTTATTAATCCAGGGTAAATATTTTCCTGCCTGCATAGTTATACTTTTCATTGTCTCAGGGAATAATATCCAGATTATAAAAGTAAGTATTGATATAATAATTACAGTGGGGACAAAAACAGAAATTATTCTATCTGCAA
>CAYRVO010000326.1:0-2165 GCA_964427565.1 uncultured Halanaerobiales bacterium
TTACTCGATCATCAGCACCGAGATTTATACCATGACTACCAATTGTATTTCGACCAGTATCAGAAAAAGAGTCTTCATCAAAACGTATTATTCTACCCTGTTTAGTAGCCAGTATGATTTCCTGTTTTCCATCACTACCCATTACATCTATAACCCTATCATTTTCATTTAAATTTAATGCTCTAATATTAGAATAATTTGTTTTATATTCTTTACCTATAGTTTTCTTGACATATCCTTTTTCAGTAGCAAATATAATATAATTTTCCTGTAGCTTATCATTTAAACAGATAATACTCACAATTTTTTCTTTTAGTGGTATTTTTATAAATTTACTGAGATTATCACCAGTAGATAATCCATGATGTTCTGATATTTGATGAATGGGCAGGGAATATACCTGACCGGATTCACTGAAAAACAATAAATTATTATAGGAAATACCTGAAGTTACATCAATTATATAATCATTTTTACCGGCTCTTATATTATCACGAGATGAAGTACGCTTTAATTTCTGACGGTATGAATATGTTATAACAGCTTTCTTTTCCTTGACCAGGTCTTTCTTTGTGATTTCTGCTTTTTCTTCATCAGTAATAATTTCTGTTTTTCTATTATCGTCAAAATCATTTTTTATTTCTTTAAATTCTTCCCTGACAACACTATCAAGTTTATCCTGATTGGAGAGTATTTTTTCATATTTTTCTATATCAGTAGCAAGTTTTTCTGCTTCTCTATTAAGTTTATCAGTTTCCATTCCCACCAGACGCTGGAGCTGCATTTTAAGGATTGCATCTGCCTGTCTTTCTGTTATTTTAAGTTCTTCCTGCAATTTATTTTTGGCTTCACTTGTAGAATGTGAATTACGGATAATAGATATTACCAGGTCCAGTTTATCTATAGCCTGTTTAAGACCCTGGAGAATATGATATCTTTCCTGTGCCTTATCAAGTTTATATTTTGTTCTTTTCTTTACAACCTGACGCCTAAAATCAATAAAGTGTTGCATTATTGTCTTGATATTCATAACTTCAGGCCTATTATCAACAAGGGCCAGGAGATTTATTCTAAATGTTGATTGAAGAGAAGTATATTTATACAATCTATTTAAAACAAGTTTACTATCTGTTCCTTGTTTCAATTCCATAACAATACGCAGACCATCTTTATCTGTTTCATCACGTAGATCAGTAATATTTTCTATTTTACCCTTATTAATCAAAGAAGCAATATCGGTAAGCAATTTTGCCTTATTTACCTGAAATGGTAACTCAGTAATCACAATCTGTTTTTTACGTTTAATTTTTTCAATCTTACTTGCAGCCCGTAGTTTAATTTTACCCTTGCCTTTTTTATATGCTTTTTTAATACCTTTAGTACCTATAATTTTAGCACCAGTAGGGAAATCAGGGCCTGGTATATATTTCATTAATGTATCTATTTTTGCTCCCGGGTATTTTAATAGATATTTTAGTCCATCTATTAATTCACCGATATTATGTGGTGGTATATTTGTACTCATACCAACAGCTATACCGCTGGAACCATTAGCCAGCAAATTAGGAATCCTGGACGGGAGTACAACAGGTTCCTGTAAACTACCATCAAAATTATCAGTAAAATCAACCGTATCCATATTAAAATCAGATAATATTTTTTCAGAAAAATCAGTTAAGCGAGCTTCAGTATAACGCATTGCTGCCGGGCTGTCACCATCAATTGAACCAAAGTTACCATGACCATCAATAAGTAAATAACGCTGATTGAAATACTGAGCCATCCTGACCATTGCATCATAGACAGCCCTATCTCCATGGGGGTGATATTTACCGAGAACCTCACCTACAATACGTGCAGATTTTTTATGTGCTTTATCTGAAGTTAAACCAAGTTCACGGGAGGCATATAAGATACGTCTGTGAACAGGTTTTAAACCATCTCTTACATCCGGAAGTGCCCGACCTACAATAACACTCAAGGAATAATTTAAATATGAATCACGCATTTTATCTTCAATTGCAACCGGTTTGATTTCTTCTGCCATATATTTTTACCCCTCTCAAGTATAAATATAATTACTATTAGCTATTATAACATTAAATATAATCTATGCAAAGAATTTGCTGGCAAATTTAACTATCATTTGTTATAATATAGATGGT
>CAYRVO010000327.1:0-2160 GCA_964427565.1 uncultured Halanaerobiales bacterium
ACAGATTTAATTGCCGAATTGACTCTGGCTGTTAATGAGAACATGGAAGCAGAAAAAATAGTGGAAACAATACATGCCCATCCTACAACTGCTGAGGTAACACATGAAGCTGCTCTGGAAACAGAAGAGGGAGCACTACATTTTGTAAGTAAAGATAAATAAGTTTATAATATATTATGTTATAAAAATATTTTACTGAATCAGATGCCACCTGTTTTTAGGTGGCTTATTTTTTTTAGGGAAAATATTATAATGCTAAATGTAATCAATTATTTTATTTTATTTAATTAAAAATATAAGAATATATTAAATTAAGTATAATATTAAATTTAAACTTGTATATAATATTAAAAATCAGGATGAATTTTACATATAAATAAAAAAATCAAAAGAAGAATCTCTTAAATTTGCAACATACACTATTATATTGTAGAATAGTAATGTATGAAAAGAGGTGTTAAAATGGATAAAGAATGGACTAATGAATACGGGAAAATCACAATTGCCAGAGAAGTCATCGCCAAAATAGCGGGTCTGGCAGCAATGGAATGTTACGGTCTTGTTGGTATGTCTTCCAGCAATGTAAAGGATGGATTGGCAGAATTACTGGGCTGGGATAAGTTGAGTAAGGGTGTACTGGTAGATATTGATAAAGAACAGGTAGAGCTTGAGTTGAATATTATAGTAGAGTATGGAACAAATATACATGAAGTTGCACATAATATTATTGAACGTGTTAAATATACTCTGGAAAATAAGATCGGAATTACTGTTGAAGATATAAAGATTAATGTACAGGGAGTGAGGGTAGGTAATGCTGGTGAATGATAAAAAAAAGGATTATATAAATGTTATTGATGGTAAGCAGTTTAAAGAAATGCTTTTTACTGCCTTAATGAAATTAAAAGAGCAGAAATCATTTATTGACTCCTTAAATGTATTCCCTGTTCCTGATGGTGATACAGGTACTAATATGTATCTGACATTTCTGGAGGCTGTAAAAAATGTAAAAGCATTAGAAAATAATAATATAGATGAAATAAATGAAGCACTTGCTAAAGGTGCTCTAATGGGAGCAAGGGGTAATTCTGGTGTAATATTATCACAGATATTAAGGGGTTTTTCCTTAATTAATAAAGGTAATGAAAAAATAACACCAGAACAGTTGGCAAATTCTTTTGAAAAAGCCTCTGAAATTGCCTATCAGGGTGTTTTGAAACCTGTAGAGGGTACAATACTAACTGTGTCCAGAAAAGCTGCTGAGGGAGCAAAGTTAGCTTATGATAATGATTTGGATATATTGGGTATCATGGAAACTACAATTGAATACGCAAAGAAAGCTCTAGATAAAACTCCTGAACAATTAAAAGCTTTAGAAGAAGCAGGTGTAGTTGATGCTGGTGGTCAGGGCTATTTAACAATTGTCAAAGGAATGAGAGAAGGATTACAAAAAGATGTAAAACAAAAAAGTGAAAAACCTGTTGAGTTTGAGATAATTAAAGATAATGTTCAGCAAAAAGAAGATGAGGAAATATTATACAGCTATTGTACAGAACTATTGTTAAATTCTGATTCAGATGCTAATATTGATATTGATAAAATTCGAAATGACTTACAGAATTATGGTGATTCTTTGATGGTTGTCGGTTCTGATAATATTATAAAAATTCATGTTCATACAAATCATCCGGGTATAGTTATAGAGTATGGATTGAAAATCGGTTCTCTATCCGATGTAAAAATAGATAATATGAAAGAACAAAAGGAAGAAAAACATAAACTAGAAGAACAGGAAATAAAAAAGAAAAGAAACGAAGAAAAATTGAAGGTAAGAGGTATTATTGCCGTAGGTAATGGTGAAGGTATAAAAAATATTTTAAAAGAGCTGGGAGTAGATTCAGTAGTTGATGGAGGACAATCAATGAATCCCAGTACTAATGATTTTGTAGAAGCAATAAATGAAATAAGGAGTAAGGAAATAGTTATATTACCCAATAATAAAAATATAATATCAGCTGCTCAACAGGCATCATCATTAAGTGAAAAAAATGTTACTGTTATATCTTCAAAATCAATACCGGAAGCTATTTCTTCATTATTGGTTTTCAATGAAGAGGATGATTTAGAGGATCTTAAAGAAATAATGGAAGCTGAAATGAA
>CAYRVO010000328.1:0-2149 GCA_964427565.1 uncultured Halanaerobiales bacterium
CTTCATAGATTCCCGGTTCATTTACATCTCCACTTAAACATACTAATTTAGTTCCCTTACTTTCTTTACTTCCAAACTTTGCATATTCTTCTGCTCCCATATTGATAACTTCCGCAGCAGAAGCAAGTGTTTCTACATTGTTAACAACAGTAGGTTTACCATACAGACCTTCCTGTATTGGATATGGTGGTACTATACGGGAACGTCCTCGTTTACCCTCAATTGAATTAATTAAAGAAGTTTCATCACCACAGACATAAGCTCCAGCACCTCTTACCAGATGAAATTCAAAATCAAAATCACTATCTAAAATATTCTGTCCAAGCAGCTTTTCTTCTTCTGCCTCTTCTATAAGCTTTCTAAATGTTTTTATTGCTTTATCATATTCTCCTCTAATATATATAAAACCTTCATCAGCACCAACTGCATAAGCTCCAATTAATATTCCTTCTAATACCTTTGCAGGCCTTTTTTCCAGTAAATAACGGTCCTTAAAAGTTCCAGGTTCTCCTTCATCAGCATTGCAAATCATATATTTTTTCTCTGCATCTTCTTTTATAGCAAAATCCCATTTAACACCTGTAGGAAAACCAGCACCACCTCTACCCTTTAAACCTGACTCTTTTACTTCAGCTATTACATCCTCTGGCTTCATTTTCAAAACTTTTTTTAGAGCTGGAAAATCATAACTGGCAACATCTTTAAGTTCTTTACCTTTTAAACAAAGAGTTTCTTCCATCGTTTATCCCCCCTTTTTTAAACACATTCCTGCAATATTTCTAATGCTTTATTTTTGGAAACATGAGTATACATCTCTTCATTAACCATCATTACTGGTCCCTCATCACAGTGCCCTAAACATTCTACAACCTCAAGAGTAAACTTACGATCTTCTGTAGTTTCACCATCATCAATACCCAGGTAATTTTTTATTACCTCTAAAATCTCCTCTGAACCATTAATATGGCAGGATAAACTATTACATACCCTGATAATATATTTTCCTGTCGGTTCAGTATAAAACATAGAATAAAATCTAATTACTCCATACACCTTTGCTCGTGGCATATCATATTTCTGGGCAACCTTATCAATTTCTGCCTCGGGAATATACCCATATGTTTCCTGGATATTGTGTAATTTTTCCAGAAGTATTCCATATTCCATCTTGTAATTGCCTCCTTTGTGAATTTATTCTCTTATTAAATCCTAGCAAAACCTCTGTCTATATTATAAAGCAACTTCTATGCCAGGTTTAAAAATTATGCTTTTAATCCCTGTTATAACAGTAATTTTATATTATAAAAATAAAAAAATCCCCTTAACAGGAATCATTTTATAGTATTTTGATGCAATTTTACATCAGATAATTGTTTGTTATTTATTTACAAATATCATGATTACTCTTATAACAGGGTTTCTAGTGATGTTTTTTTGCATTATTTATAATGTATATTTGCATTATGTTAAAGTTTTAATTAGTATTAGATTTAAATAAGGGTGGTTTAAACCACCCTTATTATTATTTATATTCCTCTTGCCACATAGTGTGTATGAAGTAATTCATGTGATTTATGACTCCCCGGCTCTCCCAGGTATTCATCATAAATCTTTTTAATATATGGATTTTCATGTGATTTACGGATTTCTTTGTTGTGATCTATCTCATAGAGAGCATTCATCCGTTTTTCAAGAACATCCTCAGTAGCTGGAAGAGGTTGGCCTCCACCCCCAATACAACCACCGGGACAGGCCATGAATTCAACAAAATGATATTCTTCACCATCTTTAATTCTTTCCAGTATTTCTCTCGCATTACCAAGACCGTTTACAACCGCAA
Organism: uncultured Halanaerobiales bacterium; assembly: GCA_964427565.1. Lineage (GTDB taxonomy): Bacteria > Bacillota > Halanaerobiia > Halanaerobiales > JADQBU01 > CAYRVO01. The sequence goes on from CAYRVO010000328.1 coordinate 1,841, forward strand.
CCCTTAAATTCATATCTTCTATCTGTACATTAGCTTCCTTGGTACCTTCCAAACCTCTAACCTGATCAAAATCTAATTTCTCTAATTCTTCCCCGGTTATTAATTCATAGGCAGTCCTTAAAGCAGCTTCCATAACTCCACCCGTTGCCCCAAATATATCAGCGGCTCCAGAAGATACACCCAATAAGCTATCATATTCTTCTTCTTTCAAATTCATTATATCTATTCCAGCCTGTTTAATCATTCTACCCAGCTCTCTTGTTGTTAATGAATAATCAACATCACTTTCCATTTCCGCACGGGTAGCCT
>CAYRVO010000329.1:0-2145 GCA_964427565.1 uncultured Halanaerobiales bacterium
AATTTAATAAGGAGTATAATTAAAGATTATACTGATATATGGCTGTCAGAGGTAAATTTGAAGATCAAAAAGAAAAAAGTTCAACTTGAAAAAAGATTACTTGATAAGGCTCAGGCTAAGTATAATATTGGTGATATCGGTAATATTGATCTCCTGCAACAGGAAAATGTATATAAGGATGCTTTGTTTAATCTGCAAGCTGCAGGTGATAATTATGAACAGAGTAAAAGAGAATTCAGGACACTTATAGGCTTTGAAAATAATAAGCTTATCATAATTGATCTTGAATACCCTCAGGTCCAGGAGATAAAGGAAAAGATGATAGTAGATAAAGCCCTTGCTAATAGTATTGAACTTAAATTGAAACAAGAAAAACTTAAATTAGACGGGATTGACAGGAAAAGATTTGAAGTATCAGCATCTAAACTTGATAGGGAAATAAAAAATATTAGTTATAAAATAGCCATTTTAGAAAAGGATAATGCACAGGAAGAAATAATTAATTCTACCCGTAAGATATATTATGAATTCAAACAGGCAATAAAAAATATGAAATTAAAAAAAGAAAGACTGACAGAAGCAAGTGAAAAATATGAACTAAGGAGAAAACAATATGAGGCCGGATTAATAACTAAAATTGATCTTCTGCAGTATGAAGTTAATATGCTGGAGACAAAATATCAATATCGGGCAGCTATATCCTCCTACTATCTACAGCAACATTTACTGAGGCAGGCTATGAATCTAAAAACAGGGGTGATTGCAAATGAAATTACTGAAGAAGAATAAAGTAATAATAATTTTTTCTCTATTTTTTTTGTTTTTAGTCTCAAAAGCAGGGGCAGCGAATGAAGTAACATTAAAGGAAGCTCTGAAAATAGGCTTCAGGACTAATAGAGATTTGAGAACTTTGCAGGAAAATATGGAAGATCTGGAGAGGGAGTTGGCTTTAATCAGGGCTCGTCAGGGCTGGCAGGTTGAGATACAGACCCATTATAAGCATAACTTTACAGATAATGATTTATTATTAAATACTAAAGAAGAGCCGAAAACTGTCATTTTGAAGATGAATAAATCATTTGCTTCAGGTCTGCAAATAAATCCTGTCTTAACAATAAGTGATAATAATTTTGATCCCAGTTTTATAGTTACTTTAAGCCAGCAAATATATCCTATAACTCCCACAGAACTGGATAAACGGTATTATATAATAGGGCAACAATTGCTAAAGATTCGGCAAAATTATTTGCATCAGAAAGCAGCTAAGATATTATCCTGGCTGGAGAGTTATCTTGCTATCAATAGGATGTATACAAAACGGGATATATATATAGAAAGTTTAAAACAGGCAAAAGAAAATTTAAATAAAATTCAGGAAGCAGAAAAAATTGGAGAAGCAGGCAAACAAAAAGTTCTTACTGCCCGGCTTAGTGTAAAAGAAGCAGAATACAGTCTGCAAGATATTAACCATAAAATTGAGGAAGCAAAGATGACTTTCAAACAAATGCTAGGTCTGGATGGAGAGCAAACTTTAGTTACGGATATTAATTCTGGTTGTCTTACTGAATTACGGGAAAATGCCCGCCAGTTGTTAGATAATTATCTGAAAAAGAAGAAAATAATGACTAGTGTTGCAGCTAATGATTATAATTTATATATTAATAAAATTGACAGACAGGTATTAAAACAGGAACTTGAATGGTTAAAAGAAGATGGTAAAACAGATGTTAATTTGACTGGTAGTTATAACACCAAAAGTGATGAATTAACTGCTGGGTTTAATTTATCATATCAGCTTTATGATGGTAAACAACAGGAGTTAAAATATAAAGATAAAGAGGCTGAAATTAAAATTAACAGGGCAAATTATAATGATATCTATAAAGAACTGAAGAATAAGTTAAAACAATATAAAAATGTACTTGAATTAAGCAGACTTCAGCTGGAAAAGCAGAAAATATGTGTAGCCAGAAATAAACATGAACTACAGACAGCACGGCAGCAGCATAAAATAGGTCTAATTGATTATCTGGAATATCAGAAACAATGGATTAAAAATAGAGAAGCCAAAGTAATGCTCAGTTCTATTGTGGACCAGATTTTTATTAAAAGATTGCAATTTATTAAATTTGTTGATAAAGATAA
>CAYRVO010000330.1:0-2139 GCA_964427565.1 uncultured Halanaerobiales bacterium
ATATCCCTTGCCATCCCACCTTTCATGATGGTGTAATACATATTTAGCAATGTGTTTAAGAGAATCAGATTTGCTCAATGTCTTATAACCCCAGTGCGGATGTTTCTTCATTAATTCATATTCATTGTCAGTCAGGGCTTCGTTTTTGTTTAATATACGAAGGGGTATAAGTAGTTTACCTATATCATGAACCATTCCTGCCCAATAAGTGTCTTTAATATCCTTATTATTTAAATTCATTTCTTCAGCTATTTTTTGTGATAGTAAAGCTACATTTTCTGAATGACCAACTGTATAAGGATCATAAAGTTCAAGTAATTTAGTTATTGAAAGGATAATTTCTTTTGTTTGGATTTGCTCATAACTTTTCAACTGCTCTGATTTTTTTAAAACTTTCTGCTGCATATTATTTTTTTGCTGTTCCAATTGTTTTTTGATCACAAAATTTTGCATGTGTTTATAATATAATAAGCGAGATATTATCCAGGCAATTATAATTAATGATAATATTACACTTATTACGGATAAAACATAATTATGAAAATATGTTCTACTACAGCTTAATATGTATATTAAACTCAAAATATAAATAATCAAGTTACTATACCATTTTAAATACAGGATAGCTGAAATAGCTAATATAACAATAGAATATGTACCAAACATTTCATATCTATTGGGAACAAATGTAAGTAAGGTTGAACTCCAACCAACTACGGTAAATATAAGAATATATATGATTATTTTATGGTATTTAGTTATTTTCTTTCTATTCTTATTATTAATAGTAAACAATAAAGCATTAAAGATACAGGCAATAAAAAAGCAAAGATTTACCCTGGCTATAATCTGAAGATCCTTTTCTAAAACAGCTATCAAATACATCAAGGCAGATATCAAAACCAGTATATAAGAAAACAGTCTTGATCTTTGATAATTACGTTCCCATATTTTTGTAAAGAATCTATTTTCAAATTTATCCGGATTATTTTTAAACAGTATATCTTTTATAGATTCCATATTTTTAAATCAGTCCTTAAATTTTATCTGATAAAAAAAATTAGTTCTTCTCAGCATTTAAAAAATGTTTAGAAACAGGCAAATCTATTACTTCAGATAAAAATATAAAATAAAATGAAGATGCTCAAATAATTATAGACGATATTAGCAAACGCAAAAAAAACAGAAGAAAAATTAATGAATTTTTGGATCAGTATAATACCTGTCCTCTTTATAAAAATAAAATTAATAATGATGCAAAATATCTTTCGACTCGATTGTAAAAATAATACTTATGGAATTATTTCTGTTTTGATCCCCAAAAATTTTGCTTACTTAAAAAAACTGGATCTCTTTCAGGATGTTACTGGTTAATAAAATAGTTTAAGTTAACAGATATTTAATACTCTAAAAATATAATAGTAACTTAACAAAATAGATCACAGTACCTTTGCGAGCAAAGCAAGCTTGCTAGTACCTGACCCAGTGCCACTAATTACCTGAGCAACAAGTCCGGCAGGATCTAATTTAGTCATAATCCCAGGATCATTGCATACAATTTCAATGAATAATATCATTTCTTTTTTATCTTTTTTTTCATCTGGTACATCTTTTTGTCTGCACGATTGATTAATTCATCTTTATCTATAGTATCTGAACCGTTATATTCAGCAAGTCCATAACTCAAACTAATAGTAAATAATTTATCTGATAAAGTATTTTCCTTATCTATATCTGACATAATCCTCTTACATATTGTATCAGCATTTTCAATACTACAATCAGGAAAAATAATTAAAAACTCATCTCCTCCAATTCTACTTACTATGTCGGATTGACGAACATTGTTAACCATAATTATACTAACTTCCTTTATTAGCATATCACCATAATTGTGTCCCAAATTGTCATTGACTTTCTTCAAATTATTTATATCTGAAAATGCTATAGTTAATGAATTATTATTTCTTTTACTATAACCAATATACTTCTCTAAAAATTCTAGTCCTACTCTTCTATTTACTAAACCTGTCATACGGTCAGTGCTGGCATAATATTTTAATTTTTCTTTTTGTTTTTTTAATTTTTTATTCTTTCTTTGTAATTTCCTCTGTAAATTAATAAGCTCATTATTTAATT
>CAYRVO010000331.1:0-2136 GCA_964427565.1 uncultured Halanaerobiales bacterium
TAATGTATATAACGTTTAAATGCCAGTAATTCTCTTAATCTTTTATTCTCTCTTCTAAAGGTTTCCAGTTGTAGTATCTCTCGTTTTAATTTAGAAACATTTTTTCTTAATTCTTTATTTTCATTAATTACATCATCTGTATGCATTAAACCATAATAATAATTTGCAATTGTTCTATAAATTCCACTGACATATTCTACCAGAGGACTGGTAATATTATAGATTCCTTTTTCCAGCCAATTAAAATAAGGTATAGACATCCCCTGTAGATTAACAAAACTTAAAGCTACAATAACAAGGATAATCACCACTATAATAGCAGTCTTTCTATAGTAATTATACAATTTATCAACCCCTCTTGGAACTTATTTTCCTCGGGCTAATTAAGATCTTTTTTAGTGAATCTATTTCTTCAAGAGCTATACCGGTACCCTTGACCACACAATCCATGGGTTCATCAGCCAGATGTACAGGCATCTGTGTTTCTTTTTTTAACAACCTGTCCATTCCATCAAGTAGTGCTCCCCCACCTGTAAGTATAATACCACGGTCCATAACATCTGAAGCAAGTTCAGGCGGTGTATTTTCCAATGTCATTTTTACTGCATTTATTATATTATATACCGGCTCTTTTAATGCTTTCTGTATCTCTTCTGCATTTATTTTTATAGTTTTCGGTAGACCATTAACCAGGTCCCTACCTCTAATCTCTTTATCCTTATTATTATCTTCAATAAGTGCTGAACCGACATCTATTTTAATTTCCTCAGCTGTTCTTTCACCAATCATAAGATTATATTCGCGCTTTATATATTGAACTATAGCTTCATCCATCTCATCTCCACCTAAACGAATAGAACGACTGGTAACAATACCACCAAGTGAAATAACTGCTACTTCTGTTGTTCCTCCTCCAATATCTACAACCAGATTACCAGTTGGTTCATGTACAGGAAGTCCTGCTCCTATTGCTGCTGCCATAGGTTCTTCAATTAGATATGCATCCCTGGCCCCCGCCTGTAGTGCAGCATCAATTACTGCTCGTTTTTCAACACCTGTAACTCCTGAAGGTACACATATTATTATCCTCGGTCTTACCAATCGACTCCTTTTATGAGCCTTAGTAATAAAATACCTTAACATAGTCTCCGTAACATCAAAATCTGCAATGACTCCATCTTTCATTGGCCTTACCGCTACTATATTCCCCGGGGTACGCCCTATCATATTTTTAGCTTCATTACCTACAGCTAGAACTTCTTCTTTATTTTCTCTTAAAGCAACTACGGATGGTTCCCTTATAAAAACACCCTTCCCTTTAATATAAACTAATGTATTCGCTGTCCCTAAATCTATTCCCATATCTCTGGAAAAAGGTGCACTTAGAAATTTAAAAACCATATATATACTTCCCCTCTCTATATCTTAGATTATTTCTTGTTTTTTCATGCTTATATATACACCATCACCAATTATTATATGATCAACTACTTCAACCCCCATAATTTCTCCTGCTTCTATTAACCTCCTGGTAATTTTAATATCGTCCTTACTGGGCTCAGGAATTCCGCTTGGATGATTATGCACAAGTATTATTGCTGAACTACTACGCCGAATTGCCTCTTTAAAAACTTCACGAGGATGAACAATAGAACTAGTCAAACCACCTTTGCTTATTACTGGAGTAGAAATTACTTTGTTTTTTGTATCCAAAAGTATTAATTTAAAAACCTCTTGCTTCATATATCTCAATTCCGGCATAACCAGATTGGAAACATCATCCGGATTTTGGATAATGATACTATCCTTTTTACTTGCTCTATATAAACGCTTACTTAATTCAATTACCGCATTTATCCGGGTACCTTTCGCCGGACCTACGCCTTTTATTGCTTCTATTTCTTCTGCACTTAAATTTATAAGTGACTTTAAACCACCAAAGTAGTTTAATATATCCTGAGCCAGTTCTACAGCCGTTCTTTCTCTGGTACCAGTTCTGATAACCAGAGCCAGCAATTCAGCATTTGATAAATAAGATGACCCAAATTTTAATAATTTTTCTCTGGGACGTTCATCTTTGGGTAGTTCTTTAATAGTATAACTATATTGTCCGGCAACCATGAATATATTCTCCCT
>CAYRVO010000332.1:0-2119 GCA_964427565.1 uncultured Halanaerobiales bacterium
GGGTATCACCAACGGTGAGTTGCTGGGTGGAGTTACATATTCGGTAAATAATGCTACAACCCATTCATTGGTTATGAGATGTAAGACAGGAACTATACGTTATATACGTTCCAATCATACGATAACAAAGAAACCGGCTTACTTCCCAAAAAATATATTTAACCCCGGTTATGAGGATAGTTTTTAAATAAAGGTTTTCATTATTACTACTACCGGCAAAACTTTTAATTATGGTTGAATGAAAATATCATATTATGAAAGACCATGAGATAAAAAATTAAATATTGAAGATAAGAAAATGAGCCGAACCCGGTTTTTAGGGGTTCGGTTTTTTTATATGGATAATATGTAATATTTAAAGAAAATAGTAATATATTTTATATAGGTTAAAAAGTATAAGGGAGGAAAGTATGATTAAAAAGATAATTATAAATATTTATAAATGAATATATTTTTAAATATAGTAATAATTTCTTTTCAGAATAATATAATTAAATATAGCACTTGTCCATATAAAAATTATTAATTTAAATCTCAGGAAAGGGGGAGAAGATGAAAAAGTATATAGTAATTATATTACCCCTTATTTTAATAATTTTTACCGGTTTTTCTTTTGCGGGTTACAATAGTGGAAATGTAGGGCAATACGGTAATAATAATAAATCAATAATATATCAAGAGGGATCTTTGAACCAGGCTTATAATCTTCAGTTAGGTAATGGTAATTATGCCAGTATAAGTCAAAGAGGGAATAATAATCTTGCTTTTATAAAACAAGGAGGTTCTATTCCGGCTGGATTTTATGGTGTTAATGTAAGCTGTATTTTTCAACAGGGAGATGATAGTGAAGCTTTTCAATATCAGGAAGGTTTTTTGAATTATGCCTGGGCATATAAGATTGGATTTCATGATACTTTGAATTTGCTCAATCAGATTCAAAGAGGTAAAGAAAATAAACTATTATCATCTCAATATGGATTAAATAATTTGTCAGTTAGATGTCAAAAGGGATCTTATAATTTTCTTAATACTTGCCAAAATGGTAAACATATTAAAGTCTATACTTATCAATATGGACAGTATAACAATACTTTAAAACAAGATAGAATTAAAGATATTAATTATTCAGATGAGAATCATATACCTATTGATATTAATATAAGCTCAGGTAAAAAATTTAAAAATGATATTTTTAATTGGCTTTGTAAATGTGTATTAAAAGATAAGTTAAGAGCAGGTAGATATTTAATAGGAGATTATATAATAAATATTGCGATTGTCGAAGATACTATCTTACTTCAAAATACGAATATTAAAACAGGTAATATTGAAACAAGAAAAATCCCATTTTATGATTATGATTCTGTAAGACTAATTTGTTAATTACCATATTTTAGAATAATTTTATTATAATAGTTATAATAATTTATGAGTGAAAATTTGAAATTGAAGAAATTAAATGTTAGGGAGGTGATTATTGCTAATTAATGATATAAATATAAATAATTACATCAATTTATAGGGATGAATTTGAAATGATCTTAAAAAAACAAAATTTTAACAGGGGGAATATGAATGAAAAAATTATTAATTATATGTTTGGTTGTGGTATTTGTTATAGGTATGACAGGTTTGACTTTTTCAGCAGCTAATGATAACAATGATGCTGAGCTTTATCAACCTGGTGATAAAAACACGGGTAATATTATACAGAAAGAATACAGTGATGATAATTGGGCAAAAATGGTTCAAGGTGGCAATGAATGGAATGTAGGTCTTATTAAACAGAAAAATGATTCTGATAACAACGATGCTCAAATGTATCAATGGAGAAGTAAAAATAATGGTACAATCATACAACAAGATAATTCTTGTGGAAATTGGGCTAAAATAGTTCAGGACTATGGTAATAAAGGTAAGATTGTACAACAAGATGAATCTAACCAAAATGTTGCTAGAATGTATCAATGGGGTAATAATAATGATGGTACTATAAGACAGCAAAGTAATTCTAATAATAATTGGGTAAAAATGATTCAGGGTGGATATGGAAACACTGGTGTAATTGTACAACAAGATGAATCTAACCAAAATGTTGCTAGAATGTATCAATGGGGTA
>CAYRVO010000333.1:0-2118 GCA_964427565.1 uncultured Halanaerobiales bacterium
TTTTATGTAATGAAGCCCGTGAACATGAATATGCATCAGTGTGTATTAATCCGATTTTTGTACCTTTGGCCAGTAAATTATTAAAGGATTCTTCTGTTAAAGTTGATACAGTGATTGGATTTCCTCTGGGAGCTAGTACTTCGGAAACAAAGGCTTTTGCTACCAGAAATGTAATTAAAGATGGTGCTCAGGAAATTGATATGGTAATGAATCTGGGGGCCTTCAAATCTGAAGCTTTGGACCTGGTTAAGTACGATATAAAAGCTGTTGTTGATTCAACAAAAAATGCGGGGGTAACTTCAGATATAATTGTCAAAGTAATTATTGAAACCTGTTATTTGAATGAAGAAGAAATTGTTACTGCATGTGAAATATGCAGGGATGCAGGAGCTGATTTTATTAAGAGTTCTACCGGTTTTGGACCCCAGGCAGCAAAAGTTGAAGATATAGGTCTTATGAGAAAAACAGTTGGTAGGGATATAGGAATTAAAGCTGCTGGCGGTATCCATAATTTCAAAGAAGCACTTGCTATGCTTGATGCAGGTGCAAATAGGATAGGGGCAAGTTCAGGAGTACAGATAGTTACTGATGAAAAAGATGATTAAGGATGGCAACTTATAAGACAGAAGGAATTATTTTAAAACAATTTGATATTGGTGAAGCAGATAAAATTATTACTATTTATACTGAAGACAGGGGGAAAGTCAGGGCTGTAGCCCGGGGAGCCCGAAAAGCCAAAAGCAATATTGCCGGTTCTGTACAGCCATTTAGTTACAGTCGCTTTATAATTTATAAAGGAAAATCACTGGATAGCATTAATCATATAAAAGTTATTTATCCTTTTTCGGTTTTAAGAGAAGATCTTGATAAAATGGCTTATGCTTCTTATATGGCCGAATTTGTAAAAAAAGCAGGAATGGAAGACGCTTCCAATAAATCTCTGTTTTCACTTCTTTTACTGTCTTACCGTAAATTAGTAACAGCAAAGAATAATAATTTAAAGTATATTAATTTAGTGTTTAAAGTTAAAGCCCTGGTTATTCTCGGTTTTAAACCCGAATTAGATCACTGTTTGCAGTGCGGGAAAAAAGTAATAATTGGAAACCAGAACTATTTTTCTATAGCTGAAGGAGGATTATATTGTAGTAATTGTAATAGTGAGTGTAATGATTTATATATACTATCTGGAGAAGCATTACAGGTGTTTAAAAAAATAATAAATACAGGGTTAAAATTGCAACCCAATTTAAAAATTTCAGCTACTGCTTACAGGCAGCTTGCTAAACTTATAAATAAATTTTTGCTTTATCACCTTGATTTGAAATTAAAGTCTGAAAAATTCCTGCATATCATTACTGATTTAGGATAATCTAAAAAAGAGAGGTGAGAATGATATGGAAAACCTGGATAAAATTGATTTAATCCGTGAGAGAATGAATGTTAGTTATAAAAAAGCAAAACAGGTTCTTGAGGAAGTTAATGGTGATGTAGTACAGGCTTTAATAAAGCTGGAAGAAGAAAAAGAAACCAGAGGGTATGAAGATGAAAATATTGTAAAAGTAAAAAGTGAAGAATTAATTAGTAAATTAAAAGAACTAATAAAAGAAGGGAATATAAGAAAAATAACTGTTAAAAATAAAGATAGAACACTGGTCGAAATACCTGTTACAGCAGGGGTAGTAAGTCTGGTTTTATTCCCTTATTTAACAATGCTTGCTGGAATGGCTGCAATGTTTAAAGAATATCAACTTGAAATAGATAGAGCTAAGGATGGAGAGGATAATCTAAACGAAATTTAATTATCACCTCGTCCCTCCCGGGATGGGGTTTTTCCTTATGTATATATTATAGAAAGGATGGATATTAGAGATGAATTTTCAAAATTTAATTCATAAATTAAATGAATTTTGGGGTGAACAAAATTGTGTTATTGAACAACCATATGATCTGGAAGTTGGGGCCGGGACTATGAGTCCTTCTACATTTTTACGTGCCCTGGGACCAGAAGAATGGAATACTGCTTATGTACAACCCTCCCGTCGTCCTGATGATGGTCGTTATGGAGATAATCCTTTTAGGTTACAGCGTTATTATCAATATCAGGTAATTATGAAGCCT
>CAYRVO010000334.1:0-2111 GCA_964427565.1 uncultured Halanaerobiales bacterium
CCGGGTGTTGAAACAACTACAGGCCCCCTGGGTCAAGGTATTGCAAATGCTGTTGGTATGGCTCTGGCAGAAAGAATGATGGCAGCAAGATATAATACACAGAAACACGATATAATTGATCATTTTACTTACACTATTCTTGGTGATGGTTGTATGATGGAGGGTATTTCCTGTGAGGCAGCTTCACTTGCCGGTCACCTGGGATTGGGGAAATTAATAGCTATTTATGATGATAATGATATATCTATAGAAGGTAGTACAGATATTACTTTTTCGGATTCGGTTTCAGAAAGATTTAAAGCTCAAAACTGGCATGTTATAGAAGATGTAGATGGACATGACATAGAAGAATTAAGAGATGCTATAAATAAGGCGAAAGGGATAGTTGATAAACCTACATTAATTATAGCTAATACACATATTGCCTATCAATCCCCTGAAAAAGAGGATAGTAGTGCAGCTCATGGGGCACCTCTTGGGGAAGAAGAGATTAAAGGATTAAAGAAAAACATTAGTTTACCTGTGGATGAAAAGTTTTATATAGCTGATGATGTAAAAGAATATTTTGTAAAAAGAAAAAGTAAACTACAGAAAGCAAGAAAAGAATGGGAACAAAAATATGAAAAGTGGAAAACAGATAATCCGCAATTAAAAGAAAGATTTGTTTCTGCTCAGAGATTGGAATTACCGGCAGACTTACGAGATATAATAGATGGAATTGAACTGGATACACCACTGGCAACAAGAAAATCAAGTGGAGCAATATTAAGAGAAATAGCTTCTAAAGTACCTTATTTAGTTGGTGGTTCTGCTGATCTGGCGCCATCTAACAAAACTTATCTTGATGATTACAAGGAAGTTCAGAAGAAAAACTTTACAGGTCGTAATTTTCGTTTTGGTGTTCGGGAACATGCCATGGGAGCAATTGCCAATGGTATTTCACTTTATGGTGGCTTAAGGCCATTTGTAGCTACTTTTTTAACTTTTACAGATTATATGAAATCTGCAATAAGATTGGCTGCACTTATGAATCAGCCAGTAATTTATGTTTTAACACATGATTCCATTTATATAGGTGAAGATGGTCCTACTCATCAACCAGTAGAACAGACTGAATCTTTAAGATTAATTCCTAATCTACAGGTTATTAGGCCGGCTGATGAAGAAGAAACAAAAATTGCCTGGATAAGAGCAATGGAAAGAACTGATGGTCCTACTGCACTTATATTTACGCGCCAAAATTTAGCTCATATAAATAAAGATAAGGGGCTGGAAAATTGCTACCGGGGTGGATATATAGTTAAGGAAGAAGAAGCAGAAAAAGCCGATATAGTTTTAATAGCCAGTGGGAGTGAAGTATCACTGGCAGTAAAGGTTGCAGAGGGTTTAAAGGATGCAAATATTGCAAGTAGAATAGTTTCAGTTCCAGATCGGGGACAATTTATGGCTAATAAAAAGTCATATATAGAAAAAGTACTGGGTCCTAAAGACACCATGAGAGTAGTACTTGAGGCAGGAATTGGCCAGGGCTGGTATCAACTTCTTGGTGAAAACCACCATCTTGTTAGTGTTGAAGAATTTGGTACAAGTGCTCCCGGCAATGAAGTTGCAAAAGAATTTGGATTTACTGCAGAAGCAGTAATAGATGAAATTATGGGCAAAATTTAAATAAGTTATATTAAATAATTTAAAAATTATATATAAACCACAGGTTATTTATAGCCTGTGGTTTATATATTATAAAGAAAAATTTCAAGAATTAAATTTGTCTAATTTTATAAATAAACAAGGATTTTAAGAATATATATTGAATTATATATATAGATATTTTTACTAAATTTCTAAGAATAAATTGAAAATGTAGTTTAGGCAAAGAATCTATAAATAACAGGGGTTACCTGTAGATATAACATCAGGTAATCCTGAATTTATTAAAGGGTGATAAAATTGGGTAATATTTTAGTAGTTGATGATGCAGCCTTTATGAGGTTAAACTTAAAAAATATATTGGGGGAATTTGGACATGAAGTTGTTGGAGAAGCCGAAAATGGTAAACAGGCAGTTGAAAAATACAGAGATTTAGAGCCTGATTTAGTAACACTGGATATAAC
>CAYRVO010000335.1:0-2102 GCA_964427565.1 uncultured Halanaerobiales bacterium
GATGTAGTAGGTATTGCAACCAGTTTTGCTTTTTCACCCAGAGAGGGATATTTGAATACTCGTTTCCGGATATCCATAAATTTCATCCTTAAGTCTGCAAATTCTGTTTCCGGATGTTCATAAAATAGCCACATTGCTTTAGCTGCATCTATAACTGATCCCCCACCCAGAGCAATAATTACATCTGGCTTAAAGTTATTGATGGCTTCAACACCTTCTCTTACAGTCTGTACTGTGGGGTCAGGTTGAACCTCATTGAATATTTCTGAATGAACATAATTTCTACCTTCTCTTTCTCGAAGATGATAGAGAACTTTATTAACATAACCATATTCCGTCATTGTCTTATCTGTTACAATAAAGGCCCTTGAAATATCAGGCATTTTAGACAGATATTGTACAGAACCCTGTTGAAAATAAATTTTCTCTGGGATTTTGATCCACTGCATATTATATCTTCTTTTGGCAACTCTCTTTTTATTTATAAGGTTTACTACCGTAATATTAGCAGTAGTACTATTTCGTCCAAAAGATCCACAACCCAAAGTAAGAGACGGCATATTTGTATTATAGAGATCCCCTATAGCACCATGACTGGATGGTTGATTTGTAATTAAGCGGCCGGTATTTACCCTTTCTGCAAATCTGGTAATTACCTTTTCATCATTAGAATGAATAACAGCTGAGTGACCTGAACCACCAAAATCAACCATGTCTTCTGCCCGCTGTATTCCTTCTTCTGTACTATGAACTCTGTAACAGGCCAATATCGGACTTAATTTCTCTCTCGATAAAGGATCATCTGGACCCACACCATCTAATTCGGCAATAAGTATTTTGCTATCCTCAGGAACATTAAAACCTGCCAGTCTGGCAATCTCAAATGCAGATGCACCTACTATCTCAGGATTCATTGATTTCTTTTCCTGATTAATTGCAATATTTTCTAACTTATTTTTTTCTTCATCATTTACAAAATAACATCCCTGCTCATATAGATATGAAGTAACATCTTCATAGATATCATCATCAATTATTACAGCCTGTTCTGAAGCACATATCATACCATTATCAAAGGTCTTTGATAAAATCAAATCAGTTACAGACCTTTTAATATCGGCAGTTTTTTCAATATAACAGGGTACATTCCCGGGACCTACTCCCAGAGCAGGTTTACCTGCACTATAGGCTGCCTTAACCATAGATGAACCACCAGTTGCCAGTATTAAAGAAATACCATCATTTTTCATTAAGGACTGAGTAGCCTCTAATGAAGGCTCTTTTATCCACTGAATACAGTCCTCCGGTGCTCCGGCAGCAACTGCTGCATCTCTCATAACTTTTGCTGATTGTGCACTACAATTTTGAGAAGCAGGATGAAATGCAAATATTATCGGGTTTCTTGCTTTAAGGGCAATTAGACATTTAAACAGGGTAGTTGATGTGGGGTTTGTAACTGGAGTTATACCTGCAATTACACCTACCGGTTCTGCTATTTCATAGTAATCTTCCTCTGCGTTTTTTTCAATAACTCCTACTGTTTTTACATATTTTATACTATGGTAAATATACTCGGTAGCAAATAAATTTTTAATTATCTTATCTTCATAAACCCCTTTATTAGTTTCCTCTACTGCCAATTTAGCCAAGCTCATATGATTATCTAATCCCGCCAGAGCCATTTCTTTAACAATATGATTTATTTTATCCTGGTCCAAATTGATCATTTTACTTAAGGCATTCTTACCTTTTGCTATTAATCTTTCTACTTTTGTTTGTACATCATTTTTATCTGCTATATCTTTTCTGTTTCTTTCTATCTCTTTTTTTACATCTTCTTCCAGTACTGCAAATTCAAAATCATATTCGTTATTCATAATATCCTCCTTTTACTATATCATTTGCTGTTATAGATAAAAATATTTATTAAAATCTAGATAAAATATTAATTGGAGGATAATATGAATCAGCTTCATTTTTATTTTTTTCTTTGCCTTTTTTAATAATCCCTCACTTATATCTATACCTGAATACGTTATCTGCTTTGATCAGAAACTAACATTTTTCTTTCATCATAATATGTTCTGTTATACCTTTTTTTA
>CAYRVO010000336.1:0-2082 GCA_964427565.1 uncultured Halanaerobiales bacterium
AAACATATAATTGATATGATGTTTTAGTTATCTGAAATGTCATATCAATTATATTTAGAATATAAGTAAGTTTTAATGATATATTTGAAATATAAATTAGGGGAGTTTGAATATGTTTATAGCTTTTTTAGCTATTTTTATAGTATTGATATTTGTAATTATAAATAAATTTGTGGTTATACCTAAAAAAAGGGTTAAAAGTTATGAGGTAATAAATATTAATTTTAATGATATAAAAAAGATAAAATAAAAAATAAAAAAACATATGTTAAGCAAGCTCATATTAAAGAAGGGAGTGATAATTTTTATGAATAAAAATTATGACAGTAATGAAAAAGAAATAAACAATTATAATAAAGTATTATTATCAATTTATAACAATATAAAACAGGGAGTATGTCTTCATGAACTAATTTATAAGAAGAAAAAGCCAGTAGACTATAAAATTATAGAAACTAATCCAGCTTATGAAAAAATATTGGGGATTTCTTCAGATAAAGCAAAAGGTTCTTTGGGATCAGAACTTTATGGAGATAATAAAGCACCATATCTTGAAACCTATGCTCAAGTTGCAGAAACAGGTAAGTCTATAACAATTAAAGAATATTTTCCTCCGATGGATAAATACTTTAATATAACTGTAACTTCTCCTGAAAAAGGGAAATTTATAACTTTGTTTAATGATATTACTGAGAAGTATAAAAACCGAGAATTATTGAGAAGAACAAAAGAGAGTTGTAAAAAAGAAAAGAATTTTCTTACCCAGATATTACAAACACAAGGAGCTATGGTAGTTGTTCTTGGTATTAATGGTAAGATAGTTCGTTATAATAAGGAGAGTGAACAAGTAACTGGTTATTCAGCGCAAGAGGTAATGGGAAAATCTTTTTGGAATATATTTATTCCCACACAAGAAAAAGAGGAAATAAAAAAAGTTTTTAATGAAATCAAAGCAAAACATTTCCCTTATAATAATACAAATTACTGGAAGACAAAAGAAGGTAAATTACGTTTGATATCATGGAAAAATACAGCAATTACTGATGAGGATGGAGAAGTAGAATATATAATTGCTACTGGTATAGATGTAACTGAACGCAGGCAGAGAATAAAACAATTACAGGAACAAAAAGAAGAATTAAGTGCAGCTAACCAGCAGCTTACTTCTTATAGTGAGGAAATTACAGCGATGAATGAAGAATTAGATGACTCAGTTAAAGAAGTAAATGAGCTTAATAAAAGGTTAGTTAATATGATTAATGCTGTTTCAAGTTTAGATAAAAAATCTAGATATGATGAGGAAATATTTTTATCCGATTTATTACATAGTGCAATTAACATCGTACCAGAAGCAGATTATGGGAAAATATGTGTTATTGATGAAGATGATAAGTGTGAAATTATAGATGCGGTTGGTCATGATTGTAAATTTTTAAAGGAAAATAGGCTGAGTAAAAGTATATTTTTCCACCATGGAGATAAGGGAGTTTATACTTCTGAGGATTATTCTCTAGATATTGATAGGTTTCCAGATAACTTAAAAGAACAATTTGAAAAATCCTTAAAACCTATAAATAAGTCAATCTATATAAATATAACTGTTAATAATGAATTTTTAGGCAGAATTTCACTAGATATAGCTGAGGAAAGTAATAAAGAATTTTCAGAAACTACCAAACATATTCTAGAATCATTTGCCACTTTAGCTTCTTCATTCTTTTCTTTTAAAAGATATAATAATTTGCAGGGTAAATTTACTAAAGAATTAATAACATCAATTATAAAAATACTTGAAATGTATGATAGATATACCAGTGGACATTCCGAAAGTGTGGCATATATTGCATCAAATATTGCTCAAAAGATGGGTTTATCTAAAAATAAGATAAAGGACACGTATTGGGCAGGTATGGTTCATGATATTGGCAAATTGCTTGTTCCTCTTCGTATATTAAACAAGGATGAAGCCCTGACTGACAGTGAATATGAATTAATAAAGAAACACCCATACTGGGGTTATAAGGCATTGAGCAAATCAGATTCTCTTAAACACATTGCTAAATATGTATTACATCATCATGA
>CAYRVO010000337.1:0-2082 GCA_964427565.1 uncultured Halanaerobiales bacterium
TTTACAGTAGATTTGGTGAAAAAATAGCAATTTTACACAGTAACCTATCCTATGGTGAGAGATATGATGAATGGTGCCGATTGCAAGAAGGAGAAGCTAAAATTGTTATTGGGGCTCGTTCAGCAGTTTTTGCCCCTGTACGTAATCTAGGATTGATAATAATAGATGAGGAGCATGAGAATTCCTATAAACAGGGTGAGTATCCATATTATCATGCCCGCAGGGTAGCTATAGAAAGAGCAAAGATAAATGATTTTCCAGTTGTTCTTGGTTCAGCTACACCCTCAATTGAAAGTTATTATCAGGCACAAAAAGATAATTATAAATATCTTTCATTACCAAAGAGAATAAATAAAGACCAGCTTCCTCCCGTTAAAATTGTTGATATGAGAGAAGAACTTAAACAGGGGAATCTGGATATTTTTAGCAGGCAATTAAAGAATGCTATTCAGGAAGCACTAAATGAAAAAAAGCAGGTTTTATTATTTTTAAATAGACGAGGTTATTCAAGTTTTGTATTGTGTAGAGAATGTGGATATGTTGTAAAATGTAAAAATTGTGATATTTCATTGACTTATCATGCCGGTGAAGATATTCTTCGTTGTCATTATTGTGATTATACCAGCCATATACCTAAAAGATGTCCGCAATGTGGTAGTAAGTATATTAAAAATTTTGGTACCGGTACAGAAAAAATTGAAGCCGAAGTTAAAAAACAATTTCCTGAGGCAAATGTGGATAGAATGGATGCAGATACCACTACTCGTAAAAATTCTCACTATAGAATATTAAAAAAATTAGAATCAGGTAAAACAGATATTCTGGTAGGTACTCAGATGATTGCTAAAGGGCATGATTATCCCAATATATCTGTTGTGGGGGTTATTACAGCTGATACTATTTTGAATTTACCCGATTTTAGATCTACTGAAAGGACATTTCAATTATTAACACAGGTAGCAGGAAGAACCGGGAGAGGTAAAATGGCGGGTGAAGTAATAATCCAGACTTATACACCCGAGAATTACAGTATAAAAGCCAGTAAAAACCATGATTATATGGATTTCTATAAACAGGAGATTGAACTTAGAGAGAGGCTGGAATATCCACCATTTGTTACTCTGGCCAATGTAATAATCAAGGGTCCACAAGAAAATTTGGTAGCACGGGAAGCCAGGAAAATCGGAAATATTTTGGCCCCTAAAACAAATATTCTTGGCCCTTCACCTGCACCAATTAAAAAGATAAGGAATAAATATAGATGGCAGATAATTTTAAAATTTAGATGTAATAATGATAAAGATAGGATTTTAAAGATATTTCCAGAAAAAATCAAAAATAATTTACATGATAAGATTAATGTTAATATTGATGTTGATCCTCATTCAATGTTATAATTTGTATAAATATAGGAGGTGTTAAATATGGCAGAGCTAGATATTAGAACCGTTGGTGATCCGGTCTTAAGGAGTAAAGCTAAAAAAATTGAGAAAATAGATGATAAAACGAGAGAATTTATTGATAATATGTTAGATACAATGTATAAAAATAATGGTATTGGACTCGCCGCTCCTCAAGTGGGTGTTTTGCAGAGGATTGTTGTTATTGATCTTGGTGAAGGAGAAGTTGTAAAAATTATCAATCCAGAGATCATTGAAAAATCAGATGATAAAAAAATTAGAGAAGAGGGATGTTTAAGTGTACCGGGGAAAACAGGATCAGTTTTAAGGGCAAAAAAAGTAGTAGTTACAGGTTTGAATGAAAATGGTGAGGAAGTTACCTATGAAGCAGAAGGACTACTGGCACGAGCATTTCAGCATGAAATTGATCATTTAGAGGGAGTATTATTTACAGATAAAGTTTTAGATGAGATGCTTTTTAAATTAAATTCAGTATTTTCAACTCAGGAGTATTTTGAAAATAACAGAAATAAAGATTGGTGGACGTGGAAATATAAAAATAATCCATTTGGCAAATCTCTTCTAACAGTCGCAGAATCTGATGAAAAAATAATTGCAGTTGCAAACCTGTGGCCTTGGGAGTTTGATTGCAGAGGAAAAATTATTAGAGCATTACAACCTT
>CAYRVO010000338.1:0-2077 GCA_964427565.1 uncultured Halanaerobiales bacterium
AAAATAAGATAATACCATTTAACTTATTAATTTTGTTATAAAAAAGTTTTTAAATAGGTAAAATATTTTCTTATAATTGTAAATTTAAGCTTTTTAAGGCCCGGTAAATACCGGGCCTTAAAACATTTAAAATAAAAAAGGAATTTTACTAATTATGGCGAACTATACCTTATAAAACTAAAATTAAGGGGGAGGTAAGATATTATGTATAAAAAAAGTTTGTATATATTATTATTTTTGTTTTTGATTTTATTTTTTACTATCAGTTTATGCATTGCTAATAATTATGAACCGCAAATGATTACTGTTTCAGCAGGTTCTATTACACTGAATGAAGAGATTTTAACGATAAATAAAGATTTGGAAATTGGAAAATATGAAGTTACCAATACAGAATATATAAATTTTTTAAATAGAGCAGGAATTCCACCGGAAGAACTTTATGATTATAATGAACAAGACTTAATGGATATAAAAGACACAGATTGTTTAATAGGCCATAATGGAAGTGAATATTATTTTAGAGGTGGTGATATTTCTCCTGAAGCAAATGAAAGCTGTCCTGTGATTGAAATATCCTGGTATGGGGCTGTAGTATATTGTAACTGGTTAAGTAAACAGCTGGGTTTAACACCTGCATATAATTTAGAAACCTGGAAATTAAAAGATAGTCCTGAAAATCTTGAAGGATATAGATTACCTACTGAAGATGAATGGGGATATGCTGCTCATGGGGGGCAAAATTATAATCTAACAACCTATGCTGGCAGTGAAAATCTTGATTTAGTAGGCTGGTATTATGATAATGCAGGTAAAAATATACATCCTGTCGGACAAAAGATTCCCAATGAAATTAATATTTATGATATGTCAGGTAATGTAAAAGAATGGACAAATACTTCTATAGATGAGCATAGTAGAATAAGAGGTGGAAGCTGGGCATATAATGATTATTACTGTGAAATTGAATATTACGGTACTTACCAAAAAAAATATGAAACAAATCATATTATAGGTTTTAGACTTGCCAAAACCAAATAAGCTGAAAGGATAAATCACATGAAAAAATATTTATTAATAATTTTTATTATTTGTTTTGCTTTAATTGTCAACGGTTGTAGTGGAAATGGTGATAAAAATATAACAATTATAGAAGAATTTGTAGGCAGTGGAGGCCCTGGTGATTTTTACAAAGTAGATATTAATATAACTGATAAGGAATATTCTTATCAAAATTTAACTACTAATAATGATTCTGGATCAGGGGAATTTGATTTATTAGATGTTTCTGGAAACTCAGGTGTTTATAGTATGGACACAGGAGATTTATTTGTTAAATTAAATGATGAATTAATAATTGTAACAAATAGTGGTAAGCCGGGTGAAAGGTTGATTGCTGCTTTAAAAGAAGCTGATACTGCTTATGGAAACGATATTGATGGTACTTATAATCTAGCAACTTCAATGGAAGGAGCTATTGGTGAAGTTACTATAGATTCAAGTTCTAATTCAGCTGATATCAATATTGATTTAAATGGTGATGGTGATTACAATGATTCTGAAGAAAAATTATATAATTTACCATATGTTTTTAATAATGAATATAAGGCTATAAAATTAATAGAAAGTAATGAATTTAAACACTATGGTGTATTTGTAAATAACGATATCTCTGTTTGGGATTCTTATTATTGGAATGGTGAAAATTGGCAGGGAGATGGGATGAGTATTATGGTTCGTAAGAACACATCATTAAGCTTATCAAATTGTACAGGTGAATATAATTATGTAGATGTAGATGGAGATACAGGAACTTATGAACTTGTTAATATTGGGAATAATGATACTAAACTACAATTTATAGTTGATAATCAAAATACTGGAATTACAATTACAGATAGTGATATTGATAATAGAGGAATTATAAATATTTCTGCAGATTTAGTTGAACCGGAAGGAGAAAATGAAAACTGGTATATGATGGTTTTACCTAACAAAATAATGATCATAGCTTCAGCAAATGATAATGCATTCTCAGGAGATGGAGGATTTGCAATAGGTGTAAAAAAATAGGGGG
>CAYRVO010000339.1:0-2077 GCA_964427565.1 uncultured Halanaerobiales bacterium
TGCCTATGATTAAAATTTATAATTATAGCGCCCGGACCTGAATAGGACGCCCAAGTATTCAGGTTGACGAGGAAGGGGATTATCGAATTATTCGGCGGATACCCCTGGGTTTTACTGTTAAACCCTAATTTACTCTTTAAATGCGATGAGTAATTATCGTTAAAAAAGGGAGTAATGAGCAGAATTTAATATACTGGAGGTATGGATAAATATATGTGCGGAATAGTCGGCTATATTGGAGAAAAAGATGCTACTCCAATTTTGATAGAAGGTTTAAAGAAATTGGAGTATAGGGGGTATGACTCTGCCGGTATAGCTATAAAAAATAATACAAATATCGAAATTGTAAAAAAGGAAGGTAAGTTAAAAGACCTGGAAGAGGCAGTAAATTATAATTCTCCAATTGGTAATGTTGGTATAGGTCATACAAGATGGGCTACTCATGGCAAACCATCTGATGTCAATTCTCATCCTCATTGTGACTGTGACCATGATTTTGTAGTGGTTCACAATGGTATTATTGAAAATTTTCAGGATTTAAAGGATGATTTAAGGGCCAGTGGTTATAAATTTGAATCTGAAACTGATACAGAAGTTGTGGCTCATTTACTTGATCAATTTTACAGAGGGGATTTAAAGCAAGCTGTTATTGATTTAGCAGGGAAGCTTGAAGGTTCTTATGCACTGGCAATAATGTGTAGTAAGGAACCTGATAAAATCATGGCTGTCAGAAAAGATAGCCCCCTTATTATTGGTAAAAGTAAAGGAGAAAACTTTGTTGCCTCTGATATACCTGCATTTTTAAGTTATACAGAACAGTTTTATATACTGGAAGATAATGAAATGGCAGAAATAACCAGAAATCAGGTCAATTTATTTAATAATCAAGGTAAAAAAATAAATAAGGATATTTTTATTGTTGACTGGGATCAAAATATGGTTGGAAAAAATGGTTATGATCATTTTATGTTAAAAGAAATAAACGAACAACCCGCTGCTTTAAGAAGAGTTTTAAAAGATAGGATATCACCTGCAGGGATTGATATAAGGGAAGTGGATATACCCGAAAATATAGAAAAAATACAATTGATAGCATGTGGTACAGCTTCCTATTCCTGTATGGTAGGAAAATATGTAATCGAGGAATTAGCAAGAATTCCTGTTGATGTAGAAGTGGGCTCTGAGTTTAGATACAGAAATCCAATAATTGATAAAAAAACACTAGTTATTGTAGTAAGTCAATCCGGGGAAACTGCAGATACACTTGCTGGTTTACGTCTGGCTCGTGAAAAAGGTGCAAAAATAATTGCTGTTACAAATGTTGTAGGAAGTAGTATTGATCGGGAAGCGGATCAGGTCATTCATTTAAATGCTGGTCCAGAAATAGCTGTTGCTTCTACAAAAGCATATATGACTATGATTGCTGTTTTTTATCTTCTGGCAGTAAATTTGGCTTCAATAAGGGATGAATTAACAGCCGATGTAGAGAGAGAACTTATCGATGATATTCTCAGACTGCCCGATTTAGTAGCCAAAACAATCAGAGATAGTGAAGATTTTGTAGCTCGGAAAGCAAAATATTTCAAAAATAAGGAGAGTGCTTTCTTTATTGGACGTAATACAGATTATCCACTGGTACTTGAAGGGGCACTAAAAATGAAAGAAATAGCATATATTCAAGCTGAGGCCTATCCAGCAGGTGAATTAAAACATGGGACTCTTGCTTTAATAGAAGAAGGAGTTCCCGTAATATCTGTAGCAACAAGAAAAGAAGTTATCGAAAAGACAATAAGTAATATAAAAGAGGTTAAGTCAAGAGGAGCAAATGTTTTAGCATTAACCTTTGATAATAATAAAGACATTATGGCTATATTGTGGGGTAATGATTTTAAAATAAATGATTTTAATTATAGAGTTATTAGTTGTGCTTTTGATGATATTGCATATTTTTTAGAATCTAATGATTTAGATGACTTAAAAGATTATGATGTTTATGAATATGCACAAGCAGATGTTTATAATTATGATTTGCTAAAATGGGTGCAAGATGATTTGTATAATATATATTATTGTAATG
>CAYRVO010000340.1:0-2077 GCA_964427565.1 uncultured Halanaerobiales bacterium
TATTGGGTTGGTCCGGGGATACTGGAGATCCAGATAATTTCATGTATACCCTTTGGGATAAGAATACAAGCAATAACAATTATGAAAATGATGAATTGCATCAGATATTAATAAAAGCTCAGTCAATAAGTGATCAGGCAAAGAGAACAGAACTCTACAAAGAAGCACAGGAAATAGTTCATGAAGACGTTCCAGCAATATGGGTAGTTCATTCAACTCCTCCATTAGCTGCAAATAAATATGTAGAAAATTATATACCCAGTCCAACTTCACTTGATATTTTAACTAATGTTTGGTTAAAGAAATAATGATTAGTATATGAAAATAAATTAAGATGATGAGGTTGTGATTTTAGAATCACAACCTCATCATCTAATAATAAGGAGGTAATATTTATTGCTTAATTATATTTTAAAAAGATTAATAGGTTTAATTCCTGTGCTTATTGGTGTATTAATTTTAGTGTTTTTGCTAATTCACTTTATTCCAGGTGATCCTGCTATTGCAATGTTGGGTGATAGGGCTAGTGCCGAGAGAGTTGAAGCATTAAGAGAAAGTTTAGGCTTGAATGCTCCTTTATATGTTCAATTTTTCAGGTATGTAAAACAATTATTACATTTTGATTTGGGACGCTCAATAAGAAGTGGGAATCCTGTACTGAATGAAATATCCCATAGATTTCCTGCTACCCTGGAACTGTCTATATGGGGTATGATGTTTGCTATTATAAGTGGTCTTCCTATAGGTATTATAGCTGCAATCAATCATAACTCATGGTTTGATAATTTCAGCATGATTATTGCTCTGATAGGTGTATCTATGCCCATATTCTGGCTTGGACTTATGTTTATATGGTTATTTGCAGTACAATTAGGATGGTTACCACCTTCTTCAAGGTTGACTGTAGGGATAAAATTAAATAATATTACGAATTTGTATGTTATTGATAGTATTATGCAAGGTAACTGGAAGGCATTAGTAGATTCCATAAAACATTTGATATTACCTTCAATTGCTCTAGGAACGATTCCAATGGCTATGATTGCTAGAATGACTCGTTCCAGTATGCTGGAAGTTTTGAGAAAAGATTATATAAGAACAGCATATGCAAAGGGTTTAAATGGTAGAGTAGTTGTTTATAAACATGCTTTGAAAAACGCTTTGGTTCCTATTATAACAATAATAGGGCTCCAATTTGGTATTCTTTTAGGGGGAGCAATTTTAACAGAAACGATTTTCTCATGGCCAGGATTAGGAAAATATTTAGTTGATGCGATCTATGCAAGAGATTATCCAATTGTTCAGGGCGGTATTTTGTTTTTTGCTCTAATTTTTGTATTAGTTAATTTATTAGTGGATTTATCGTATACAACAATTGATCCAAGAATTGAGTATAATTAAGGAGGATTTATATGGCTAAAAAGGTTAATGAAATAAATAGTCCCTGGATTGATGCCTGGCAAAAATTGATTAATAATAAAGTTGGAAGGATGGGTATGGTTTTCCTCTGTGTTTTGTTAGTTATTGCTATATTTGCTCCTGTAATTGCCCCTCATGATCCTCTGGAACAGGATTTATTGTATCGTTACAAGGCACCATCAAAAGATCATTTGTTGGGGACAGATGGAATGGGCAGGGATATATTAAGTCGTATTATTTATGGTTCAAGGATATCTTTGAGAGTGGGATTGTTATCCATAAGTATAGCTTTAGTTGTGGGTTCTTTATTGGGATTATTGGCTGGGTTTTACGGAGGTATTACTGATATGGTAATAATGCGTTTTATGGATATTATGTTTGCTTTTCCCAGCATTTTACTGGCAATTGCGATTGTTGCTATACTTGGGCCACAGTTAAAAAATGCTATTTTGGCTGTTGGAATAATAAATATTCCAAGATTTGCCCGGGTAATAAGATCCTCTGCTATATCTATTAGAGAATCTGAATATATAAATGCAGCCAGAGCTCTGGGAGCAAAAGATATTAGAATAATATTTTTTCATTTATTACCCAATTCATTGGCCCCATTAATTGTGCAAACAACATTAAGTATAGCTGATGCTATTCTGTCAGCAGC
>CAYRVO010000341.1:0-2076 GCA_964427565.1 uncultured Halanaerobiales bacterium
AGAAAGAAAAAAGTGTATTTGCAATAAATTGGTTAAGGGTTATAATCACAATAGCCTTTGCTGTAGCAATTATGGCAATTATATTTAATTATTTTGTATTACAAAATAGTATTAAAAGCTTAAAAGAAGATATTAATGTGCTAGAAGATCAAATTGCTATTTATAAAATAAAAAAACAAGAATATTATAGTGTTCAGAAAAAGTTAAAGGAATTAAAAGCAAAACCGCTATTAGTTATTCCAGAATACACCTGGGGTAAATCAATACAACAACTGGGACTTGTTATTCCTTCTCGGGCAATGCTGGATAATGTGGTTATAAATAATAATAAGATAACTTTTTCTGGAAAGGCATATAGAGCAGAAGATTTAAGGGAATTCAAAAATAATCTTGTTTCATCTTCACTCTTTCAATCTGTAGATTTATATAAACTAATTAAAGAAAAAGAAATAGTATTTTCAATAGATGCCAAACTGGCAGAAGGAGTGGATTGAAATGCTTGATAATATAAGTCGACGTGAAAAGATTTTATTAATAATAGCAATTTTAATTGTCATAGTAGTTGTATATTACTTTTATTTTTATAAACCGCTCACTGCTGAAATCGGATCTTTACAACATGATAAAGAATTAAAAGAAAAAAAATTAGCAGCTGATAAAAAACTGGTTAAAAAATTACCTTCATTAAAAGCTGAATATGAAGCACTTCTAAGTAAAAGAGAAAAAAGGAGATCATTATATGAAGACAAATCAATAATTGATTTATTAATTGATATCCGAGAAGTTACAGAGAAAAATAATGTTGAACTTAGCCGTTATCAACCAGTAGAAAATAAAAAACAAGCAAAGATGAATGTGACCTTAAAAGGAGATTACTTTAAATTATGTGATCTTTTCAGTGATTTTGAAAACTGGAATGACTGGTTTGAATTTACTGATTTGAGCTTAAAGGGGCAGGGTAAAATGATAAGTGTTTCTATGTCAATTATTTATCATAAAATGCCGGATGAAGGTGATAATAAATGAAAAACAAATTTATTTCTTTAATGATATTATTACTCATAATTGTTTTTAGTTCACAAATATGTACGGCTGCAAAAGTAAGGGATCCTTTTATGGATTATAAACTTTCAGAAGAATTTTTGGATCAAGAGAATACACTGGATGATATGAAAGCTAAATTGCCTTTTAATCTTTCAGGTATAATTGCCAGTGACAGAGATAGAATTGCTATAATAAATGTTGGGGGTACGACAGAATTTATAAAGAATGCCTATGAAAAAGATGATTTTAAAATTACATATATAGGTGAAAATAGAATTTCAATTAAATATCATAGTTTAAAGGCATATATGAAGATTGGGGGCGATTTAATTGCTGCAGATAAATAAAAACAGAGTATTAATTATATTTTTATTATTAATATTAATAATAACTGGAAGTGTACAGGCCAAAAGTAAAGACATTGAAGATATGAACTTTAAGGGTGCGGATATACGTGATGTACTAAGGGCGATTTCAGAAGTGGCTGAAGTAAATCTGGTAACAGATGGTTCTGTAAAAGGTAATATTACCATTCACTTGAAGAATATATCTTTTCCGAAGGCACTGGATCTAATCACCCAGTCTCATGGTCTGGATTATAAATGGGATGGTAATACAGTTGTTGTTGCCACTCCAGAGCGTATTAAAGCGATATATGAAAAACAGAATATAGAAATAAAAGTATTAAAGAATAATGACTTACAACGGATAAAGAGTATTGTTACGGGTATTTATCCGGAGGTAAATATACAAGTTGATAGTAAAAATGAACAATTATTACTTGTTGGTAATGATGATATAATTAAAAAAGCTCTTAGTTTAATTGAAAATATTAAGTTTCATGAGGAGAAAGGAAAAGAAGAAGGGGAGTCAAGTCAGAAAGTAGAAACGCAAACAGAAATAATAACTGAAATAGTTGTGCTAAAATATTCCAACCCGAAAACTATTGCCAAAAATATTGGTGATATTTATCCACAATTAAAACTATCGACCAATACAGAAAATGGACAAATTATTATTAATGGCAAAAAA
>CAYRVO010000342.1:0-2067 GCA_964427565.1 uncultured Halanaerobiales bacterium
TTGCCGGAAAAACCATTGAAAATATTTTTGAAAAAGAGGCTTTAGAAAAAGCTAGAGAACAATTATCTACTGATCTTGACCCTGATGTATTTAGTGTAGAAATAATAAAAAAAGGCCATAGTATACTGGGGATTGGTAATAAAAAGAATACCTATCGAGTGAAATACAATGATCAAGTTATTTCAAAGGCAGATGAGGAATACCTTGATAATCTTGCAGAAGTAGATTTAAATGGTGATTATGAAATAAAAATAAATAGTGACGGTATTTTTATAAAAATTGATAATCCTGAAGGTAAGGGTGATCCGGTTAGTATTCAGGAAGTAAAAAAGGATCTGGATGCTAAAAATATTGTGGATGTCAAAACAGATAAATTAAAGAAAATTATTGCTGATGCTAATTCTGAATGGCATAAAATTGCCCCCCGAAAACCGGAATTGGATAGTGATGCTAATATAGATGTGCAAATTACTAAGGATAAACTTAAGGCGTTTATTAACTATGAACCTCCTTTGGGAGGAGATAAACTTTCTTATGATGATCTGAAAAATATTCTATATGAAGCAGGGGTTATATATGGTTTAAAAGAAGATAGATTAAGAGAATTATTGGATAAAGAAGAAATAGTTGAACATTATTTAATTGCTGAAGGGAAAGAAGCTGTTTCTGGTAAAGATGGGGAACTGATTTATAATGTTAATACAGAAGGTAAATCAGCCGGAAAAATGCGTGAAGATGGCAGTATTGACTTTTATGATCTGGATATAATAAATAATGTTGAAGAAGGTGAAGTATTAGTTACAATTAAAGATCCTGTTTCTGGTACAGCCGGTAAAACTGTTACAGGAAAAGAAATAGCACCTCCTAAACCCAAAAAAGCAAAATTACCTTCAGGAAAAAATGTTAGAAAAAAAGATAAAAAAACACTTGTAGCTACTAAAGCTGGACATGCTGTACAGACGGGTAGAAAGTTAAATGTATTGCCTATTTATAAAGTGAATGGTGATGTAGATCTTAGTACAGGCAAAATTGATTTTGTGGGAAGTGTTTATGTGGGGGGGAGTGTACTTAATGGTCTGGAGATAAATGCTGGTGGGGATATTGAAATAAGAGGAAATGTGGAAGCTGCAGATTTGATTAGTAAAGGGAATATTGTTGTACATAAAGGATTTATTGGTAAGGAGACGGCTGAGATTAAGGCTGAAGGGGATATAAAATTAAAATTTGTGGAAAATGGCATTATTAATGCGAATGGTGATATCTATGTCAAAGATACTATTATGCATAGCGAAATAAGTACGGGTGGAGTAGTTAAAATAAAAAATGGAAAAGGGCTACTGGTTGGTGGTCACATAAGAGCTACTGAAGAAATTGAAGCAAATATAATTGGATCAAGTTTGGGAACTAAAACAATTCTTGAAGCAGGAGTTAATCCCGAAAGCAGAAGCAAATTAACGGAATTAGAAGATGAAGTAGCCAATTTAGAATCAAATTTTCAAAAAGCAAAAAAAGGACTAGAGATATTAAAAGAGATAAAGGATAAAAAAGGGAAACTTCCTGCTAATAAGAAACAAATATATAAAAAATTAGCAAAGACAATTAAGCAATTAAGTAAAGAAATAGCCGCCAAAAAAAATGAATATGAAGAATTAGATGAAAAGATAAGCAATATAAAAAGGGGTCGGGTAATAGCACATAGAAAAGTCTTTCCTGGTACACAAATAAAGATAGGTAATTATAGAAAAATTATTAAGGATACTTTAAGTAGTACTGCTTTTGTTAAAGAAGCCGGTGAGATAATACAGGTCAGTATTTAACAGGTGGTGATAAAATATGTCCGATCCAATAAATCCTAATACTCTGTTACCGATGTCTCTTCAGGTAGATAAAATGGAACAGACGAGACAGATGCAGCCTGCCCATGAGCAATCTGTGTTATCTCAGAAAAAGATCAAGGATGATGAAAAAAAGGATAATCAGGTTAATAAAAATCAGGAGAGTGAGCATAAGTTAATTGATAAAGATGAATCAGAAAATAAAGATCAGCAAAATAGAGATAACAATGAA
>CAYRVO010000343.1:0-2064 GCA_964427565.1 uncultured Halanaerobiales bacterium
AGTAAATAATGGTAAAGGGGTCCTTAATAACTATATAAGCGATTTGAAGAGAATAAATAAAAGTTCTACTTACAGACCTTTTATAGGCTTACTGGGTAAAGTTTGCCGTAAAAATAATAAAAAAATAGCTGTTTTTGGTAATACAGATACTAAGTCGCTAAAGCGAAGAACATTAGTTTCCCTGGCAATGGATGAAAATGGATATGTAGATATGGGTAATGTTAGTAAGAAAATTTTAAAGACGAATGATAAGATATGGGGTTATCAGACAGATTGGTCTAAGATGAAAAAATGTTTAAATAATATTTATACAAAAGCAGATTTGATAGTTATCGATACAGGAGATACCAGCCGTATTGAAAAGTATCATTATCTCTTTACTGAAAGAGAAACAATAGCTTGTAAAGCTATAGCTATAAAGAGGATAGATAAATTTCTTGATTATTTGTTGAAAAAAGTTGATTTTGATAGAACATTACTGGGAATAACTGTCTTAACACCTTCTGCTGATAATATACAGGAAGGTAATAAACTAACATGGACTTTATTTGCCGGCCCTGATATACAGCATGGATGGTTGACATCAAAAAGTACAAGACGTAAAGGTATTATAACAATTACAGATTTATTGCCCACAATATTCTCTGCGCTTGGTTTAAGAGAAAATCTCGAGGAAGATTTAACTGGCCATCCTATTTATTCAATAAAAGAAAATACAGTCTGGAAAGATTTATTTGAGTTTAATAGAAAAATTACCACTATTTCTAATTTGCGTACCCCTTTTATTCAGGGTTTTATTGGTTTACAAATATTTGTAATTATACTGGCTATAATATGTATCTTCTATAAAAATTTATATTCTGCAGATATAATCCAGCATTCAATAAAATATTCATTGCTGACCTTATTTTTAGTTCCTATCAATTTTCTTTTTCTATCATTATTTAATTTTCATAATTCCTTAAATTATCTTTTTCTAATAATTATAATATCTGTTCTGGAAATATATATAATTGTTAAATTAGGTCTAAATCATTTACAGAGGTTATTGATAATTCCCTCATTATTAGTTTGCATAATATTTATAGATATACTGAACAATAATTACCTTATGGCAGATTCTTTACTGGGTTATTCTTCAATAATTGGTGCCCGTTATTATGGACTGGGTAATGAATATATGGGTTTATTTATTGGTGCTGCTATTATTAGCCTTACAGGATTTTTTGAGTTAGTTAAAGTGGAATACCGGAATACATATTACCGTATTCTGTCAGCTTTTATATTGTTTATTATTGTCTATTTTATAGGTGCTCCACATTTGGGTGCTAATTTTGGGGGGACAATAACAGCAACTATTGTCTGTATAGTGACCTGGTTATATCTCTGGGGATATAGATTTAATACAAAAATCTTTCTACTATCAATTTTTATAGTAATTTTAATATTAATGGGTATAATATATCTTGATTATAATCAGGTAATAACTTCCAGAACACATATAGGTAGAGCAATTGAACCTGTTATATCAGGAAATTATCAGGAAATAATTAGTATTGTTAAAAGAAAATTGGCGATGAATCTTAAACTCATGAAATGGACAATTTGGAGCAGGGTTTTACTGGCTTTTCTGGTTTATATAATAATCCTCTTTAAACACCCGGTGGGTAAATTAAAACGACTATTAAATAAATTCCCCCGATTAACAGCTGGATTTTATGGAGGTATAATCGGTAGTATAATAACACTTGGGGTTAATGATTCAGGTGTAGTAGCCTCTGCCACCCTGTTGTTTTACCCGATGCTAACTTTATTATATTTATTTAATCATCTAGATAAGGAGGTGAATAATTATTATGGAAAATGGTAAATTGCCTTTTAAGATTATTAGTTTAATTGGGATAATATTAATATTTATACTGGGCTGGATGCATTTTTATTATCCAGCAGCAACTGTAGTTATTAAACCGGCAGCAGGAATTGTTAAAAAAGATATCCGGGTACTGGGTAATCTGGATCAGGAGAAAATAGACTGGGAAAATAATATTTTGCCTCTACATAAAT
>CAYRVO010000344.1:0-2061 GCA_964427565.1 uncultured Halanaerobiales bacterium
TCTTAAGAAATTTATCTTCCATATATTCTAAATGTTCTAATATAACCATTTCTGCTTTATCAGGATTCCCTGATTTTATACCTTCCACTAATTGCCTGTGCATCTTGTAATCCTCATGTGGTTGAATATCCATTTTTTCTATCTTCTCAACTATCATTGGGCTAAGTTGTTTAAGAAGTCCTACTAAAATTTCATTATGGGTTGCATGACTTATTGCAAAATGAACATCTGTACTTAGTTCTTTTATGTTTTCTTTTTCTTCTTCCACAGCTTTTTCAAGGCTATCTAGACTATCTTCAATCTGCTTGATATCTTCTTCATTTGCCCTTTTAACAGCAAGTCGAAAAATAGATTTCTCCACAATTTTTCTGGATTCCATAAGATTAAAAAAAGAATTATCTTTCATTAATTCGGCTACCAACTGATTAGTATATAGGGAAAGTTGATAAGACTTCATTACATAATATCCTTTTCCAGGTTTAGACTCCAGTATACCTAATGTAACTAAAGCACTAAGAGCTTCCCGTATTGTAGAACGAGAAACATCTAATTTTCCCATTAATTGCTTTTCAGAAGGTATTTTATTACCTACCTTTATATCATCATTTTCAATGATAAATATCACATTGTCTATTACCTTTTTAACAGAAGATTTACTTTCTACATTACCAAACAA
Organism: uncultured Halanaerobiales bacterium; assembly: GCA_964427565.1. Taxonomy (GTDB): domain Bacteria; phylum Bacillota; class Halanaerobiia; order Halanaerobiales; family JADQBU01; genus CAYRVO01. Next base: position 677 of record CAYRVO010000344.1, read on the forward strand.
CATATTATCGACCACCTATTTTAGCAGTTATTAATATTAATATTTTTAACCTGTATGACTTATCTTACCTGTCTGACAGGTTAATTTAAAAAAATTATAGCATACATGATTTGGGATGTCAAATTTTATTTCATATAATGTTCCTGGTATTTTCGATGTTACTGTCCTATTGGGATTTTTATGTCCCGCAGGGCTGCATATGCAAATTCTGTGCCATTACATATATTTCCCCTGTATAAATATAAAAAACCCCTGCTTTTACAGGGATAAATCAAAATACAAATCTATAAATTTCAAATCCAAAAAACACCTTCTTTTTGTTTTAATCTACCTTAAACATGATTTTTTACATTATTTTTATGTTCACCATCAACTTTATAACCAGCCTCTTCCATCTCAGCATAATAATGGCACGGGCAGGAGGACTTGAACCCCCAGCACCAGGATTTAAAGTTCAGTACAACGTCTTTTTTAATTTCACCTGAATTCCTTTAAATAATAACATAACAGGGATTATAGTAGATAACTATAATCCCTGTTATTGTATATTTTAGCAATTTGGGCACTTACTTGCTACTATATATTCACAATTTTTTTATCTATTTATATTAACTTATCCCTTTATCAATTGCTTTTTCATTTAATGGAATTAAGTTGTGTCTTCTCTCTGGAAATACATCTTTTAATGATTCTTTAAGTACTACTATTTTCATTATTTTTTTATAATCTACATAAGCACCAGCCATAACCATATTGGCCACCTTACTGTTACCCAGTTCATTAGCTATATCATTTACCGCTTTCTTAACAACTTCAACATCATCTCTTCCTACATCTGCATCAATTAATGATGAATTTAAAAATACAGTTCCCTCTGATTTTACCATAGGAGCAAACTTTTTCAGGGAAGGATAGTTCATTGCTATTACTGTATCCGGTTTTGATGATAATGGAGATGGAATTTTTTTATCTGAAATCATTACTGTACAATTTGCTGTACCACCACGCATTTCCGGGCCATAAGAAGGCATCCAGGAAACCTCATAACCCTCTTTCATACCTGAATAGGCAAGTAACCTTCCCATAGACATTACACCCTGGCCTCCAAAACCAGCAATAATAATTTCTTCTTTCATTTCAATCTACCTCCTTTGGAATTTTCAAATCACCTAAAGAATAAGTGGAGGTTAATTTCTCATTTAACCATTTTTTAGCATCTATTGGTTTCATATTCCAACTAGTGGGGCAAAAAGAGAGAACTTCTATCATTGAGAATCCTTTGCCCTCTTGCTGAATTTTTATAGCTTTTTTTATAGCCTTTTTAGCTTTTTTAATATTTTCAGGAGAGCCAACTGAAAATCTAGTTATATATACTGCTCCATCTA
>CAYRVO010000345.1:0-2056 GCA_964427565.1 uncultured Halanaerobiales bacterium
TTGACTGAAACCGGTAAAATGTCTAAATCGCAGGGTAATGTAGTTGATCCAGTAACTTTAATAGAAGATTTTGGATTAGATCCTATCCGTTATTATTTAATGCGCGAAGTTGCTTTTGGTTCTGATGGGACCTATTCAACAGAAGCACTTATACAGAGAATAAATTCTGATCTGGCCAATGATCTAGGTAATTTATTGAATCGTACAGTTAGTATGGTTGAGCAGTATTTTGGAGGGGTAATACCTGCTCCGGATAAACCTGATGCTGTAGATGAAGATTTAAAAAACCAGGCACTGCAAACTTTGGATAATATGGATAAATATATGAACAATCTTAAGTTCACCAATGCCCTGGAGGAATTATGGAATTTTGTCAGACGGACAAATAAATATATTGATCAGACTAAACCCTGGATATTGGGAAAAGAAGAAAGTGAAATAGATAGATTAAAAACTGTTATATATAATTTATTGGAAGCGCTGCGCATAATTGCTGGAGCTCTGAAACCCTTTATGGTACAAACACCTTATGAGATAGGAAAACAAATAGGTGCAGAAGATATTGTTGACTCATCTAATTGGGAAGATTTACTTAGCTGGGGTAAGTTGGAAGCAGGTAGAAAAATAGATAAAGGTGATCCTATATTTCCACGCATAGATGTAGAAGAATATTTTGCTAATAAAGAATCTCAAAATGAAAAAGAAGAAAAGGGAGTTGAAAAGGATAATATGATCAGTTTCAATGATTTTCAGGATGTTGATTTACGAGTTGCAGAGGTTATAGAAGCTGAAAAGATAAAAGATAGTAATAAATTAATGAAATTACAGATTGATCTGGGTACTGAAGAAAGACAAATAGTTGCAGGTATTGCTAAACACTATCGGGCCGATGAAATTATTGGGGAGAAGATTATAATAGTTGCTAATATGGAACCGGCAGAAATTTTTGGAGTTAAATCAAATGGTATGTTGCTGGCTGCTTCCAGTGATGAGGGAAAAATGGCTTTAACTACTGTTGAAAAAGAAATTCCGGCCGGGAGCAAAGTTAAATAATTCACAAATAAGAAGGTTTTTATCTTTTTTCCTTGAAATATAATAATATAGGTGTTAATTATGCATGTAAGGAGGAGTCTGTATGAAGGATAGAAGCAATATTCCTAAAGCGACTATAGAAAGGTTACCATTATATTATCGTTGTCTTGATAAACTGGCTACTTTTGAGGATGTAAAAGTAATTTCCTCCAAAGATCTTGGTGGGAGACTTGGCATACCTCCAACTCAGGTAAGAAAGGATTTATCATATTATGGTGAATTTGGACGCCGGGGGGTTGGTTATGATGTTCATCAATTAAAGAAATCTGTTGGAGAAATACTGGGGGTTGATCAAAATTGGCCGGCGGTTATTATTGGTGCTGGAAACCTGGGAAGAGCACTGGTGAATTACGGTGGTTTTATGAAGATGGGTTTGGAAATTACTCATGTTCTTGATAATGATCTCAACAAAATTGGTAATCGTGTTGGTAATATTATTGTAAAGAGCATGAAAAATCTTGATGAAGTTGTACAGGAAAATAATATAAAAGTTGGTATAATAACTGTACCAGCTGATGTAGCACAAAATGTTGCCAGCCAGCTTGTAGAAGCAGGTGTTAAATCATTATGGAATTTTGCCCCTGCACGTTTGTATGTTCCTGAGGATGTTGTTGTACGTAATGAGGACCTTGCTGTGGGAATTGTTAGTCTGATTTATTATCTTAGTTGGCAGGAAAATGATTAAAAATAATACATATTAATGATATTGATGTTCAGTTAATTGTTAAGAGAGATAATTCACGTACATATAATAAAAAATAAAAACTATTTTTTTAACTTTCCGGCTTGTAAGAGTCCGGAAAGTTTTGATTATGGATGTTAATGAGGTGATATTTTGAAACTGGAAGTTTCAGTACTGGCCAGTGGTAGTTCTGGTAATTCAATATTTATTGGAGATAAGAAAAATAGTATATTAATAGATGCTGGTTTAAGTGGAAAAAAAATAGAAGAAAGATTAAAAATG
>CAYRVO010000346.1:0-2052 GCA_964427565.1 uncultured Halanaerobiales bacterium
TATAGAATCTTTGCAGCAGATAGGAGAATATGCAGAAAAAGAAAAAATTATGTTAACAATTGAGCCAATTAACCGTTATGAAGTAGGTTTAGTTAATACTTTAGATGACGGAATAAAAATGGCAAAAAAAGTAGATAATCAATTCGTAAGGATTATGGGAGATACCTTTCATATGCAGATAGAAGAACCAGATGGTATTAGTAATTCAATAAGAAGATCTGGTAATTATTGGTTTCAACATTTTCATGTGGCAGATAATACAAGAGAAGCACCAGGAATGGGAACTCTTGAATGGCGAGAAGTAATAAGAGCTCTTTTTGATATAAATTATGAGGGGTGCATATCATGTGAACCACTACCACGTGGTAAGGCTCCTTACGATGCGAGAAACGGTAATATTAACCAGAAAAAATTAGATCAGGAATTAAGGTTTGGTTTGAATTACTTAAGAAAACAGCAAGATGTAGTTTTGAACCATCTTAGCTAAATAATAATGTTAATTATTATTGAATAATTTTTATGTACAAAAAATAGGAGGAAATGATGTGAACAAGGTAAATTTGATTAAAAGAACTTTTTCTAATGGTAAAGGTATTTTACGTTTAATGCCTAATTTTGTGCCCAGAAGATTTGGTGCGGCTGGTAAACGTTTAAGGCTCCATCCTGACGATTATTTTGCTTTAGGTACAAATCGAGGAGCTATAAAAGAACGTTGGTTTTCTTCGGTCATTACTGCGATGAATGGAGGTTTAGCTCCTGAAGATGAAGGCTTAAGTTATGTAGAAGCTTTTAATGAGGAAGAAAAGTTTTTATTTAGAGATGCTGTGGAAGAACTGGGAGAAGAAATTATAGGTAATGAACTTGCGGAAGAATATGGCACATGGCCGATGTATTCTAAATTTTTTGATTATAAAACTCCATTATTTCATCACTTACATTTAAATTTTGAATCAGCTCAAAGAGTAGAAATGTTAGGAAAACCAGAAGGATATTATTTCCCCCCCCAGTTGAATAATTATCCTGGTGATTTTCCTGTAACTTATTTTGGTTTTGACCCTGACACTGAAATAAAAGAAGTAAAAAATAGATTATTAGAATATGAAAATTGTGATAATCGTATTACTGAGCTTTCACGTGGCTATCGTATAGAATTGGGAACTGGTTGGTACACACCTCCTGGTGTACTTCATGCTCCTGGTTCATTTTTGACATATGAACCTCAATGGAACAGTGATGTAAATTCAGTTTATGAAAATATTGCTGGTGGTGAAGTATATCCTTACGAATTTTTAGTAGAAAATTGTCCTGAAGAAAAAAAACATGATATAGATTATGTAATAAGTTTAATGGATTGGGAAAAGAATATAGATCCTCATTATAAGAAAAAATATTTTAGGCCACCTATAAATTGTAATAAGTCTAAAAAATATAGTGAGAATTGGATATTATATGGAAATGATTACATTGGTGCAAAAGAATTAACAATTTACCCTGGTAAAAAAGTATTATTAAAAGATGAAACTGCTTATGGTTGTATAATAATTCAAGGAAATGGGAAATTTGGTATTTATAATGCAGAAGCAGCTGGAACTTTACGTTATGGTCAAAAAAGTGGTGATGAATATTTTGTTAGTGAAAAGGCGGCTAGAAAAGGTGTTAATATAATCAATAAGAGCAAATGGGAGCCTATGGTAATATTAAAGCATTTTGGTCCTAATAATTCAGATATGCCTAAATAATTTAAATGAAGGAGTTGTTATTTCTATGCTTAAGGGTATTTCAAAATTTATTTCACCTGAACTTATGAAATTATTAATGGAAATGGGGCATGGTGATGAAATTGTTATTGCTGATGGTAATTCTCCTGCTGCGAGTAATAATAATATGATAATAAAGTATGATGGTCATAATATAGTTAAAGTTATGGATGAAATATTAAATTATTTCCCATTGGATAATTTTGTTAACTACAATGCCATATTAATGGATCTACCTGAAGATGCTATTTTACCAAAAGTATGGGATAAATATTCTGAAATTCTTGAAAATCAT
>CAYRVO010000347.1:0-2048 GCA_964427565.1 uncultured Halanaerobiales bacterium
AAACAGCACAGACCACATTAAACATGGCTCTGTAGATCAGGTAATTACAAATCCGCCCTATATGCCTGTAAAAGCCGGAAAAATTACTGAAGATCAGAGAAAGGCAATTGCCAGACATGAAATATATGCTGAACTAGAAGATGTAGTCGGGGAGGCAAGTAAAGTATTACGTTTTGGTGGTAATTTTAATATTGTTCATCGTTCATGGCGCTTGACTGAATTATTGTCAATTATGGAAGATTATAATCTGGAGGCAAAGAAGATACGTTTTGTCCAGTCCCGATTAAATAAAAAACCGGATACATTTCTTTTAACTGCTAAAAAGGGTGCAAAAAAGGGGCTTGATATAGAGCCTGTGCTTGTTGTTTATGAAGGACAGACATCTAATTACAGCCAGGAAGTAAAAGAAATTTATGGAGTGAATGGTAATGAATGATAAGGGTAAATTATATATTTGTGGGACCCCTATAGGTAATCTCGATGATATGACTTTCAGGGCTCTAGAGATTTTAAAAAAGGTAGAGACAATAGCTGCCGAAGATACTCGAAGGACAGCAGGGCTTTTAAATCATTTTGATATAGATACTTCATTAACCAGTTATCATGAACATAATGAACAGCAGAAATCAGAAAAATTAATCAAAAAGTTAATTGAGGGTAAAAATATTGCCCTGGTTAGTGATGCAGGAATGCCCGGTATTTCTGATCCCGGGAGTATCCTGATAAATAAAGCAATAGATAATAATATAGATGTTATTCCAATCCCCGGACCAACAGCTGTGATTTCTGCCCTGGTTGTTTCCGGTTTTAGTATGGACAGGTTTACTTTTGAAGGATTTATACCGCGTAAGGGAAAAGAAAGGGAAGAATTTATTAATCGTATCCGGGAAGAGAAAAGGACGGTTATATTTTATGAATCTCCCTATAGATTAAAGGAAACTTTAAAAGAATTGGCTACACTCAAAGAGAAGAGAGAGGTAACAATAGTAAGAGAAATCAGTAAAATTCATGAAGAAAAGATTTATGGAACTTTGGAAGATGTTATACAAAAATTAGAAGACAGGGAAATTAAGGGAGAAATTGTAGTAGTACTGGATGGGAGAGAAGTTATAGAAGCAGAAAAAGAAGGATGGGAACATTTATCCATCAAAGAACATGTTGAATTATTAATGGAAAATGGATATACTAAAAAGAAAGCAATAAAAAAAGTAGCGAAATTAAGGAATTTACAGAAGAGAAAAGTATATAAAGAAGCAATACCTATTCAAAGGAGTGAACAATCTGATGACTAAAGATACTTTTTATGTAACAACCCCTATTTATTATCCCAGCGATAAATTACATATTGGACATGCTTATACTACTGTTGCTGCTGATACTATAACCAGGTTTAAAAAAATGAAGGGTTATGATACTATGTTTTTGACCGGTTCTGATGAACATGGTCAAAAAATTGAACGTAAAGCCAAAGAAGTCGGTAAACAGACTAAAGAATATGTTGATGAAATTGTAAGTTCTTTTAAAGATCTGTGGCAAAAGCTGGGTGTTGATTATGATTATTTTATTCGTACTACCGAAGAAAGACATGAAAAGGTAGTACAGAAAATATTTAAAAAATTATATGATAAAGGAGATATATATAAAGGTCATTATGAAGGCTGGTACTGTACACCCTGTGAAGCCTTCTGGACAGAGAGGCAGATTGGAGATAAGGAAGAAAAAGTTTGTCCTGATTGTGGCCGTCCTGTTGAATGGGTTGAGGAAGAAAGTTATTTCTTTAAAATGAATAAATATGCCGATAAATTATTAGAACATATTAAAAATAATCCTGAATTCATACAACCCGAAAGCCGCCGCAATGAAATGATAAATTTTATAGAACAGGGTCTTGATGATCTTAGTATCTCTCGTACTACATTTGACTGGGGGATTCCAGTACCAATAGATGAAAATCATGTTATTTATGTCTGGATAGATGCACTTAGTAATTATATTACAGCAACCGGTTATTTAACAGATGAAGAAAATTTCTGGCATTACTGGCCGGC
>CAYRVO010000348.1:0-2044 GCA_964427565.1 uncultured Halanaerobiales bacterium
ATACAGAATACTTAAATAGTAATCTGGATAGTATTCAATATGTAATTGTTGATAACTTAAAACCCATTACTTCTGGTTTTATTTTTACTAATAGTAAATTAGCTCCTGCACTCAGTATTGAATCTGGTATCAATTATTTGAAGGAGATTATTGCTAAATATAATCCAGAATTAATTGTAGGCCATAATTTTAATTCGGATATATCTATTCTTGAAACTGCTTATAATAAGGATATACCGGAATTATATTATTATGATGATACTATGGATTTATTGAAATGGAGTAATCTGGCCAATATTATAGGCGGTTCAGGTTTAAATAAAGCTATAGAATATTTATTTCATAATAAAGTGATTGGACTTTTCAGTGCCTATAATGACCTGGCTTTATTGATTGAATACGGGATAAAAGATGCTATATATCCGATTTTTTTACGTTATTATGTATTATATGGTGAGTTACCACAATTGAATTTCGACTTAGAATTAGATACAATATTAAAAGAAGAAAACAGAGAATTACTGGATAGTGATAGTTTTAACATAAATCTTAAGGAGGAAGTATAATGGCAGATTTATTGTCCGTTATATTGGCAGCTGGTAAGGGTACAAGGATGAAATCAAAGTCAATTAAAGTACTTCATAAGGTTGCTGGAAAACCTATGTTGAGTCATGTAATAGATACTGTTAATAATATAAGTTCAGAATTAATTTGTATAGTTGGTTATCAAGGTGATAAAGTAAAAAAAGAATTTTCAGGTAGAGACATTAATTTTGTTACTCAGGAAAAACAATTAGGAACCGGCCATGCAGTTAAACAGGTCCGTGATTATATAATAAGTCATAATGGTCCTGTACTAATTTTATGTGGAGATACCCCACTTTTAAAGGAAAAGACTATAAAAAATATGGTAAAAAAACATAAAGCTAATGATGCAGGTTTAACTATATTAACAGCTTTAGTAGAAGATCCTTCTGGTTATGGAAGGATCATTAAAAATAATCAGGGGCATATTGTAGCTATAAGGGAAGAGGAAGATGCGACTGAAGAAGAGAAAACAATAGAGGAAGTTAATAGTGGTGTTTATTGTTTTGATAGTAAATTGCTGGCTGAAGCACTGACTACTTTAACAAGTGATAATGCTCAGGATGAATATTATCTTACTGATACTATTTCTTATATAAAAGAGACTGATGCCAAAATTATTTCTGCAGTCGTAAATGATTCTGCTGAAATAACGGGAATCAATGATCGTAAAAATCTTGCTAAAGCTGAAAAGGTAATTAGAAAGCAGATAAATAATTTACATATGGAAAATGGTGTAACTATTATTGACCCAGTTACAACTTATATAGATGCTAATGTAAAAATTGGTCAGGATACTGTAGTTTATCCCTTCACCTATATAGAAGGTAATACTGAAATTGGTCCAGATTGTATAATTGGACCTCATAACAGGCTAGTAGCTGCTAAAATTGGTGAAGGAGTTAATTTACAGGCTAATTGTATTATAAAAGAGAGCGATATTGGTAATAATTGTAATATCGGTCCTTTTGCTTATATAAGACCTGGTTGTAGTATTGATGAGGGAGTAAAGATAGGGGATTATGTAGAATTAAAGAAAGCTAAAGTTGCTAAAAAAACAAAAATCCCACATTTAAGTTATGTAGGTGATGCAGAAATCGGTGAAAAAACAAATATAGGTGCCGGAACTATTTTTGCCAATTATGATGGGGAAAATAAACATAAAACTATTGTTGGTAATTCAGTATTTATAGGTAGTAATTCTACTCTTGTTGCTCCTGTTAAAGTTAATGATGAAGGGAAAACAGGTGCTGGTGCAGTTGTAACTAAAGATGTTGAAGAAAATACAACAGTTGTGGGGGTTCCGGCAAGGGTATATAAAAAAGGGGGTAAATAATAATGTCGACTTATAGTGATAAAATCAAAATCTTTGCGGGTAATGCTCATTCAAAATTGGCTGAAAATATCTGTGATTATCTGGGTACAGAGTTATTGAATTCCAATGTTGTACGTTTTAAAG